>CADBPK010000069.1 GCA_902796465.1 uncultured Erysipelotrichaceae bacterium
CCGTGCCGCAGCTGAATGAAACATTCCCCAACGGTGACTTTGATGCGAAGGTAAGCCGTTCCTACGAACCTCTGCATGACATCGTTGAAGAACGTGCCAAAGACGGCACGCTGGGCAATCCGGTCGTGATCGGCATCGGTACGAACTGCGTCCTGCCGAAGGACGTATGCGAGGAAGTCGTTCGTCTGTGCGGGGAGAGGGATATCTTCTGGCTGACGACGACGAACAACTGGCAGTTTGACAACAGTGATACCATCCGGTCCCTCGGTGATGAGTTTGACAACGTCATCATCGTGGACTGGCAGAAGTTCTCAAAAGGACATGATGAATATTTCTATTCCGACGGCATCCACCTGACACCGGAAGGCCGGGAAGCATATGCCGGCTTTGTGAAGGAATGCATCCAGAAGGAACTGTTTGAGAAGCGGATCCTGGAAGAGCGTGAAAAGCAGATGCTGGGCATCGGCGACGGTTTCCTGCTTACGGCTGCGGAGTATCTGCAGCCCATGCTGGAAAACTGCTTCATCTCTGCCGGCGAGGAACAGAATGCGGAAAAGGTCCGCAGCCTGATCCGGGAAATGAAGGAAAGCGATACGCTTCCGTCCAAGGTATTCCTGGCGCTTGGATACGGCGACCATACATGGAAGGCGGAAACACTGGACGGCATACTGGACGAATTGTCCGAATGCCGGATCGTACTGGTAAAACTGCCGGGTAAAAAAGACAATCCGACAAACGCAAATATTGACTCGATTATCGGAAAACATGAAAATGTAACTGTGATCCACTGGGAGAATATGTATCAGGATCATCCGGAGTATTTCATGCCTGACCGCATTCATCTGAATGATGAAGGCAGCAAGATATTTGCGGAAGAGATCGCGGAAGCGATGAACGCGCTGAACAAAAAGGACGGAACGGAATAGAGTATGAAAACAGTCAGGGTATGGGTCCATCTGATCTTCTCCGCATGTATGCTTGTACTGTGCGCATACGGCGGCTATTCACTCGCTGTCATGCCGGCAAGGGCAAAGGCGGCGCGGGCGGAAGTCGAGGAGATGCTGAGGGAAAACCAGAGAAAAGCGGAAGAAAAGCAGAGAGAGATCGAGGAACAGAAAAAGAAGGAAGAAGCCGAAAGAAAGGCAGAGCTGGACAAGGACAAAAATATCGCGTTCCTTCCGGCAAGTGAACTGAATGTTGTCGGCATCGGTGATTCGGTCATGCTGGCGGCACTGCCGCAGCTGTATGAGGAGTTCCCAAACGGTTATTTCGATGCGGTGTTCGGCCGGACGATCTACGAAGGCATCAATGCGCTGAAGAAGCTGGAAGCCGAGGACAAGCTCGGTGACGTGCTGGTTTTCTCGCTCGGGGCGAACTGTTATATTAAGGACGAGGATGTTGAAGAACTGATCGCCCATTCCGGGGGAAGGCCGACATTCTGGCTGTCTACATACGGTGTTACAAATGATTCCAACGAAGTCACGAAACGCGTGATCGCGAAATATGACAATGCGTATTATATCGACTGGGAGTCACTGGCCCTGCCGAACAAGGCAAAGTGGATCCTGCCGGATGCCCTGCATCCAAACGCGGAAGGTTCAAAGGCATACGCTGAACTGATCGATAAGACGATTACAAAGGAACTGATACGAAATGAGCTCAGGAAGATCCTCAAATAACCGGCAGCGGATCGTCGGACTGAATTCACTGCGGGCACTGGCGGTGATCGGTGTCCTGCTTTATCATGCTTTCCCGTCTGTCATCCAGGGCGGTTATTTCGGGGTTCTGATCTTCTTTGCAGTAAGCGGCTATCTCGGTGCCTATACGATGCGGGAGGCGATCCGTTCCGGCAGGATCAATCTGTTCTCCTATTACTGGAAGAGATTCCTGAGGATCTATCCGGCCCTGATCATCGTGGTGCTGGCATCGCTCGGTGTCCTGTCCATGATCGATATGAACCGGATGATCAATGCCCAGGAAGAAGCTCTCAGTATCGTCGGCGGATACAACAACTACTGGCAGATGAAGGTGAATGCGGATTATTTCGCCGATCTGACGAATACATCCCCATTTACGCATCTGTGGTATATCGCCATCCTGATCCAGTATGAGATTCTCTGGCCGATCCTGGCATGGATCTATTCCATGATCCGCAGGCATGTCAGCCCGGGAGCGGCATTAGGGGGATTCTTCCTGATCACCGCATTATCCTTCTTCGTCATGCCGGTGAAGATGCTGATGAGCAGTGAAATCAATATCACCAATCTCTATTACGCAACAGAGTGCAGGGTATTCACCCTGCTGGCAGGCAGCTGTCTCGGCCTGATGCATGCCGAAGGTCTGCATCTGAAGGGACTGCGCAGCGGGAACCGGGTGATCCCGCTTCTGATCTTGATCGTATTCGTACTGCTTTCCGCATTTATCTTCTATACCGTATCCGGTACATATCTCTGGGTATACTGCGGGGCAATGCAGGTCTATACATTGTTTATCTGTCTGATCATTGAAATGATGATCATGAACAGGAAAAACCTGCGGGGTATACTCGATGACCGCCTCAGCAACTTCCTGACAAAGTACAGCTACGGCATCTACCTGTGGCAGTATCCGGTGCTCTTCCTGACAGGGATCGCAGGCCTGAAGGGAGGCTTTGCTTTCCCGCTGCAGGTACTGCTGATCCTCATCCTGAGCATCTGGATGGATATGTTCCTGAAACCATTGACAGGCAAAAAGAAAAGCGGGCAGAAAGTACGTACAGCCCGGGCATAAAACAATATCGGCAGAGTGATCTGCCTTTTATTTTCGGATCAGAGGGAAACGGCTATAATACAGGTAACGAGGTATATGATATGAAAACACAATATACAGCCGAAGAAGCTCTGCGGAAGCTGAAAGAAGGAAATGAGAAGTATATCTGTTCCGAACGGAATCCGGGTGATATCTCCCGGCATATCCGTGAGGAAACATACGCACACGGCCAGCATCCTTACGCGACTGTGATCGCCTGCTCGGATTCACGGGAGATCCCGGAAGCGATCTTCTGCGCCGGGATCGGGGAGATCTTTACGATCCGTATTGCCGGCAATGTCATCGACGCTCCGCAGCTCGGCAGTATCGAATATGCGGCTGAACACCTCCATGTGCCGCTGACCGTAGTGCTCGGACATACGAACTGCGGCGCTGTGGAAGCGGCGTCCCAGGGACATGACGAAGGGTATGTCGGCGTACTGACAAAAGATATATACAAGGCGATCAAAGGCGAACCGGACCTGACAGCCGCAAGCCGCAGGAATATCCTTTACCAGGTTGAAAAGATCCGGAAGGCATTTGAAGGGAAGTGCTGCTTCAGGGCAGTCGGCGCGCTGTATCATATCGAAAACGGCATGATCGAATGGCTGGAAGATTAGTCTTTATTCCCCGACGATAGCAGACAGGGCTTTGGCGAAAACATCGACGTATGCGTCCTGTTCCGCTTTGCGCAGATCCGTATCCAGTTTTGTGATTTTTTCTGATGAGAGCCACCGGAGCTGACCGGCGGCTTTTTCTGTCTTGAGGGCGACCTGTGTATATTCCGGACCGATCATCAGGAGTTTCATGGCGTCTTCTGTTTTCAGGAAACCGCTGCTGATAATGCCGAATGTCTCAAATATCGTGTCATTGGCGATTGGACCAATGACCACATCCGCTGACACAGTATCCTGTGCCCAGCGGTTATGGAAGATGTACCGGAACCAGTCTTCATCACGCTGAAAACGGTGAACTTCGAGACCTTCCAGATCCAGTTCGTATGTATTCACGACGGATTCCGCACCGGCCCAGCGATATGTAAAATCCACGTCCGGCGTCAGGTAAAACCCCTGTCCGAAATCTGCGTTCTTCCGGCCGTGACGGATATCCGGCTCCCGGATCTCTGTCAGACCGGTATGATACAGTTTTATTATATGGCTGTTTTTCTGCATTTTACTGTCCCTCTGTCATCTTATAGGTTCAGATTTATTATAGGTGTATTTGCGTCTGTGTCAGAGTGATATGCCCATACGGCATCAGAATACGGAAGAAAATGAAAAAGCCCCGTAATGGGGCAGTGTTTCCGGAATGAATTATTTCAGTTTCAGGCCATCC
>CADBPK010000070.1 GCA_902796465.1 uncultured Erysipelotrichaceae bacterium
CAGACTGCCTGGTTTGCCGGTATCACCGGGCACAGAAACGGTCTTTTCATCTTCAGCGGACCAACCGGATCAGGGAAGACGACCAGTCTGTATACCCTGCTCAACGCCTGTGAAAACAAGAAGATCTTTACGCTTGAAGACCCGGTCGAAGTCGTAAACGACAAGTACATCCAGCTGCAGATCAATGAGCGCGCGCACCTGTCCTACGCGGAAGGCATCAAGCAGCTGATGAGGCAGGATCCCGACATCATCATGGTCGGCGAGATCCGTGATTCCACAGCGGCGGAGATGGCGGTAAGATGCGCGCTTACCGGGCACCTGGTGGTGACCAGCCTGCACAGTTTCAGCTGCAATGGTGCCGTGGAACGGATGACAGAACTCGGTGTCTCCCCTCTGCAGCTGCAGGATGTGCTTCTTGGAGTCAGCTGCCAGAGACTCTATACCGCCGCTGACGGGGGAAAGATCGGCATCTACGAGATCATGGACCGAAAGGAGGTGCAGCATTATTTCCGGACACACACAAACAGCGAAAGATTTATTTCGCTTACCGCCCGGATCCAAAGAGCGGTTGAAGAACATATTATCGAAGGAGATCAGGCCAAAGCAGACCTTATTGACGCATGATGACTGCCGGGCCGTCGCTTCCCTCATGAAAAACGGATTTTCCCTGCCCGATACCTTCCGGGTGATCCGCACCCGGAAAAACGAGAAGACGATCGAAGAAATACGTTCACACCTGATAAAGGGTGAAAAAGCCGCTTCGTTTTTCGCCGGTTACTGCGCCCCGGAAATCAGGAAATACCTCGGTTCCTTTCTGCGCTATATGAATTTTGAAGACAGTCTCGACCTTGCATGCGCACTGTTATCCAAAGAAAAGCAGAACCGGGAAAATCTTCTGAAAGGACTGTTCTACCCGGTTTCCCTTCTTTGCGCAACGATCTTCGGCATTCTTGCGTTCAACCGTTTTGTACTCCCTTCCATGATGGGGCTGATGCATGCGTTTCAAAGCGATACCGGGACATTTTCTTCCTTTCGGTTCTGGACCGTCCTGCTCAGTGAACTGCTTGCCATCCTGCTGGGTGCCATCTGTCTGGCTGTATGGATCTTTACACGGCACAGATTCATCACCCGCACATATTGTTTCGTGACAAAGCATTTCGGACACACGATCCTGACCGGCATCGCATCCCGCAAGTTCATCCTGTACTTTCTGGAATGCCTCAGGCGCGAGACAGCAACCAGAAGGAACCTGACTGTCCTGAAAGAACTGAAGGAAGAACCGCTGGTATCCTTCATCGCTTCCGAACTGGATGCGTCACTGGAAAAAGGGACTTCCCTGGAAGCGGCGGTAGACAGCGTTTATGTGGAAGATCTTCTGCAGTATTTCTTTCGCATCGCCATGTACGCGTCGGACACGGAAGGCATGCTGGAGGAATATCTGCGCGTAACGGAGATCCGCACAAAAAAACGGATCCGCATCCTGACCAAAAGCATACAGATCTTCTGTTACTGCATGATCGGCGGCGCGGTCATCTTTATCTATCAGATCCTGATGATGCCGATGATGATACTGCAGAACATTTGAAAGGAGGCATTTATGCGAAAACAACTGAAAAAAGGATTTACCTTACTTGAAATGACCATCGTGATCCTGATCGTTTCCATCCTGTTCCTGCTGACAACACCGAATATCCAAAAGACACTGGGCATCGTAAACAAAAAAGGCTGCAAAGCCCTGGAGAAAGTCGGCGACGCGGCGATCCTGCAGTACAAGCTGGAATACGATGAGTTCCCGGGTTCCGTTTCCGATCTGATCTCAGCCGGTCTTCTGACGGAAGAACAGATCAAATGCGACGGTTCCCATTCCCTGAAGGTCGTGAATGGACAGGCGTACATTGACTGAAGGATTTGCCCTGGCAGAGTGCTGTATCGTGATTCTTCTGCTCAGCATTTTTACGGCTCTGTGGCTGCCGGTTTGTGAATTGTCCGATACGGACTACTATACCTTCCCGGACAGTTATCTGCTGTATCAGAGCGAAGCCATAAAGAATCATAAGCGCACGGATTTTGAAACAGGCAGCCATCACGGTGCCTTCAACCGCAAAGGTGATGTGTATCTGGCGGAGACCCTGACTTTCCTGCGTGGCAGGAAACAGATCATCGTTGAACTGGGAGGCGGCAGACTTGTTTTCCGTTAAAAAAGGCTTCCTGCTTTCGGAGGCACTGCTTTCCATGGCTGTCGTTTCCCTGCTTGTCCTGATCGTGTTCCAGGCCATCAGCACACATGCGGATATCCGGAAAAGCCTGCGGACATCAGGCGACAGAATCAACGATAAAATGACAGACACCTACAGAATCCAGGAGGAGGAAAACTACGTATGGGAAAAAGATGCCGGAGAGGATTTATCCTTGCCGATTTCCTCCTCTCCCTGAGTGTCCTGATGATCCTGATGCCCGTCACCCTTCTCGCTGTCCGTACCGTATCCGCTTCCCTCCGTTTTGACGAAGAGGTACAGGATGAGATCGCCCTTGCGCAGATGCGCAGGATCATCCTGCTTTCCTACGATGCGGAACCTTCCGGCGGTGATCTCAGGATCACCTATCAGGGAGATGATATGCGTTTTACGTTTCTGAATAAGAGAGTTATCCTGCAGCCGGGAACGCAGATCTTCATCTCACAGATCGATTCCGCATCCTTCCATAATGAAGGCGGTATCCTGTACCTCCGTTATGAGCGGAAAGGAAAGATATATGACAAAGTCATCGGGCATCAGTAAGGGATTTATCAGCACATACAGCCTTGCGGTATTCCTGTATGTGATCTCCCTCATTATGATCATCATAACCAACGATATCCGGCGGATGGCGGTCATGCACAACATGGAGGAATACGCGGATCATTACGCGGCGGAAAGCCTCGTGATCGCGGATATCAAAAACCGCCTGTGCTCAGATGAATTTACAGACGGCGATTACAGTGTATCCGGAGCGGTGTATTCTGCTGAGATCAGCAGCGGACTCCTGTATATCCGCATCCATTTCCCCCTCTCTGAGGGGCTCACCGTACGCTTTGACGAGGAAACCCGGCAGGTCCTGGATTATGAAGTGCAGTAATGGAAAAATATTCACCGGTGCGGACGTCCGGGAAATTCCCGGTCAACAATGACGAACCACTTCCCGTCCCGCAGATACAGCTCCTTTCGCTTTCCCCGGATCAGACAAATAAAACAAAGCGCTTCCCCTCCCTGCGGCAAAACGGAAGGAACCGTATTGAGAAGCCTGTCCACCGGGAACTCGCGGCCGTCCTGCCAGATCAGTGATAACGGGAAGATCTGTCCGTCTTTGCGGATGCGGGCAGTAATATCCACATATACATTTGTCGGTATTCCCTTATAGCTCATATCCGGATTTTCGCACAGCATCCTGGCAGTTTTTTTGTACATGCTGTTCATGTACTATTATGCCGGCAAAGGAGGAGCTTACAGTGAATATCGAAAAGAAAGAAAACATTGATCCGGATGATCTCTTTGAATTCGTCAGCGAAATTGAAGCAGACCTGTCCGATGACGAAGTCCAGGAAGCCGTAAGAAACTGGCTGTTTATTACGACCTGGCTGAACCAGCTCACAAACCGGGAATTCCGGAATCCGGATGACGTCCTGTCCCTGTTCCTTGATCTGTGCCGCATACCGGCCCCCGTAAATCCTGCCGGACGCAGGAAGAAGGAGCCCATGAGAATCAACTGAAAATACGCGGCATCTGCCGCGTATTCTTCTTAAATGTTCCTGTTTTCAGGATCGCATGATCTCGATCCGGTTTCCGTCAGGGTCCAGGATGAAATAGCAGTTTCCTCCGGGCATCTCCCTTTCAATACAACCGAGTTCTGCGTGAAGCGCATGCATCGCGTCATAGTCTTCCGGCACGATGGCAAAGTGGAAGGCCTTATCTCCCAGATCATACGGATGCGGATGATCTTTTTTTGTCATCAGTTCAAGTTCCGTGTTATGGTCTGTATCCGTCATCATGACAAAATGCAGATTGCCGTCACCGGAATATGATTCCTTCACAACGCGGAGTCCGACAGCCTTCTCATAGAAGGCAACGGATTTCTGCATATCCGTAACATGATAGTTCACATGAACGATCTTTACCTTCATAGTTTCTCCCTATACCTGGTCGGTATCCTCCCGGATCGTATTGATATATTCTTCCCCTACTGCTTTACGGATCTGTTCCACGACCGGATCCAGCATGGCAAGCGCCTGTTCCCTGGATTCCGCTTCTGCCGTAACACGGATCAGGCAGCCGTCATCCTTGGCATAAGTCGCAACGGTCGGATTCTGCAGATCCAGCAGATCTCCGAGGGCATCCGCGACCGGTGCCTCCCCTACCTTGATCAGCGGGGCATGATTGAAATCCTTCATTTTGATATTGATGGAAACCAGCGTCTGATGGCTGAGTTCCTGCAGGTATTCCATGCAGTATTCCTCAAACATCGGTTCCATTTCTTTCGGAGGTCCCGGCAAAAGGATGCAGATCCTTCCCTTGTTTTCCATGATGATACCCGGTGCTGTGCCGTGATGGTTGTACAGTACCTTTGCATTCTCGGGAACCAGGGCCTGTTTTTTCAGACTTTCCAGAAGAGATTCCTTCCGGATCCTCTTCAGGAGCTGTCCCATCATCTCCAGGGCAGTTTCGTCCATGATCAGCTTCTTCCCGAAATAATCCGCCAGCATTTCCTTTGTGATATCATCCTTCGTCGGTCCCAGACCGCCTGTCATGATGACCATGTCTGCCCTGGTATAGGCAGTCCTGACCGCATCCATGATACGTCCGGGGTTGTCTCCGACTACCGTCTGGAAATGTACTTCAATACCGGCAGACGCCAGTTTTTTGGACAGATACTGCGCATTGGTATTGACGATGTTGCCGAGAAGAAGTTCTGTCCCGACACTGATGATCTCTGCTATCATATTGTCTCCTTTTTTATCCGAGATATTTCCGGATCGTTTCTCTGACGCCGCCGAAGGAAGCAATCTCTTCCTTGAACATCGTTTCGATCAGTTCGCCGATGCCTGCTTCGTAAAGATCACTGCCGAAGATATTCGCGTTGGACAGGATCGGACGCAGTGCCCCGCCGACTGATTCCGGATCCCCTATCTTCACATCCTTCAGCATTTCCTGCAGTTCGTCATTCATCGGATCCGGTGACAGTTCAAACGGATTGCCGTCTTCATCTACTGCCAGCAGATACCGCAGCCAGCCTGTGATCGCGAGCGGAATGCCTTTCAATACGGACGCATTGCCGTCACGTTTTACATATTCCTTGATCGTTTCGCCGAAGCGGATGCCGACCATCTGGGAAGTATCCACCGCGATGCGCTGCGGAGTATCCGGGATATATTCATTCGGGAAGCGGACATTGATGCACTCATCAATGAATGCCTGCGGCGAAAGGATTCCCGGATCCTTTACAACCGCCATGCCCTCCACCGGACCTACCTGGTTGACCAGCAGCTGCATTTCCGAGTCTTTCATGACATCCGCGAACTTCTCATAGCCCAGAACACATCCGTACGGCGCCAGGGCCGTATGCAGCGGATTGAGGCATACGGTAACCTTCATGCGTTCGGAAGCGTTGACGGTCTCACGGTCGGTCATGTAAATACCGGCTTTTTCAAACGGCGGACGGCCGTTCGGGAAGCTGTCTTCCACGACCAGGTACTGCGGTCCTTCCGCATTGACAAACGGGGCGATATAGGTGCGCTTGTCAGTGATGACGATATCCATATCCTCCATGCCTGCTTCTTCCAGCATGTCTCGTACGCTTTCAGACGGTCTCGGCGTGATCTTGTCGATCATCGTCCACGAGAATGTGATCTCCTTTTCATCTTTGATCCAGTCAACGAATTCCTGCGGCACGAAACCTTTTTCCTTCCATGCCTCCGCGATCTCAAATACAGCCGACGCCAGCTTTTCACCGTTATGGGAAACATTATCCATGGATACCAGCGCCAGTTTTCCTTTCCCGGCCAGATATCTTTCATACAGCAGTGATGTGGTCAGGCTCACGGCGCTGTTTGCCGGGCCCGGTCCTTTTTCCAGGTCTTCCTGCACAAAGCCGAAGTATTCCCCGGCAGCACTGCGCAGCGCATATCCCTTTTCCGTAATCGTATAGGACACCATCTGCAGGCCCGGATCAGAGAAGATCTCCTTCAGCCTTGCATAGGCTGCCGGATCATCTTTCCTTGCGGCAACAGCTTCGCCGAGTGAACCGATCACCCGTTTGTCCGTTGAGCCGTCTCCGTGCATCGTAACGCACAGGGCCAGGTTGTCATATGGCTTATAGATCTTATCGACCACCTCAAAATCAAATGTCTCAGCACATGTGATCCCATGATCGATCAGGCCGGCTGCGATAAGGTCATCTGCCGTACTTCCGATAAAAATGCGGAAAATATTCCCTATTCCGAAATGGACCCAGCGCGGGTTTTCAATGGTGTGTTTCTGCAGTGACCCCACATCATAGGAAGGAAGCCGGATACCGGCTGCTTCATATGCGGAACGATCCTTGATTCCTTCAAGTGACAGTTTCATGATCATGGTCTCCTTTTCTGTCTTTGTTATTTGACTTCATTATATAAGAAAATGTATTTTCCGTAATGGCAAACCGGCGTTCTTTTAATATAATGATTGCAGGGTAAAAAAATGCAGCTGCTGATGAAAAAATCCATTCTTTCCTGTACGGAGGAAGAACAGATACAGCATGAGGAAGAATTTCAGGAAATCATGAACAGGATCCGGAAGCTTCCGGATTTTGAATGTGCCGTGATCTGCCGTCCCCTGGATATCCAGCGCGCGGACCAGAAGCCCTGGATCCGTACATGCCGTCTGCATTTCATCGATTACATCCGGGACTGGGACGATACCTCCAAAGGCATGGATATGTGGCTGGATGATGACAGCTACCCTGTCCTGATCTGTTACGGCGGTGAATATGCCTATGAAAACGAAATGATCCGGAAAGCTCTTTCCTGCAAGATCCTTCCGTTCAATGAAGATCATGTGTATATGAATATTGCCAACGCACTTTTCTACGACGGTGACATCATTCCCGCCGACAACCAGTTTTCTGCCGGCGGGGATACGCGGAAGGAGCAATGACATGCCGATCACATACAAAGAAACAAAAGAATTCCGGCCTGAGGAACTGGAGCGTTTGTTCCTGTCCATCCCCTGGGCATCCGGACAGTATCCGGACAAACTGGTGCAGGCAATGCGCAATTCCTCCCATGTCATCAGCGCATGGGACGGAAATATCCTCGTAGGTCTTGTCCGTTCACTTGACGACGGCGTGACCGCTGCGTTTATCCATTATCTTCTCGTAGATCCGGAATACCAGGGACAGCATATCGGGGAGCAGCTGATGCGCCGGCTGCTGGCATACTACGATGACTTCTTCTATGTCAAAGTCATGCCCTCCGATCCTAATACGATCGGCTTCTACAAGCGGTTCGGTTTTCAGGAATATGACAACTATTCCGCCCTTGTGATCAAGCACATATGAAAAGCAGACAGTTCATCTGTCTGCATTTTTTGTTTTCAGAGACTCACGACTGCGTACATCAGGCTGTCAAATTCGGGCGGTGAAGCGGTCATTCCCTTTTCCGTGATCTTCAGTCCGCTTTCAGCGATCTCCTCTTCGAATTCCTGCCAGGTGACCATGCGGCATGTGGTGGCAGGCACAAGGATCTTTCCCGATGCATGTTCCCGTTCCTTCAGTTCAAAAGCCTGTGTCGGATCGCTGCGTACGGCATGCTCACCGTTACCCATGGAACAGACAAGCGCTTTGCCTGACACGGAAAGATGGTTTCGGATGAACTGCCAGAATGCTTTTCTGTCCGCGTCTTCCGTCAGCATGTGTACCACCGCTACGGCAATGACCAGGTCATACTGACCATCCGCATCCTCTTTCAGGATATCCAGGACGTAGAACGCTTCCGCGTATTCCGGATACTGCCTGCGGCAGTAATCAATGACTTCTTTGGAGATATCCGTTGCTTTCAGCCTGTATCCTTCTTTCAGCAGATACACGGCATCCCTGCCTTCCCCGCATCCGATTTCCAGGATCGGCGCATCTTTACCGATACCGTACCGCCGAATGACATCCATGACGACAGGTGTCGGTTCCGGTGAAGTCCAGCGGAGACCTTTTTCATGCACGGTCCGGTACCGTTCCTCATATGCTTCGTAATAAGCTTTTTTCATTGACTTCAGCGGCAGAATGCCATGACCCTTTCGTTGAAATCCTTCGCTTCCTCATAAAGCCCGTGGCTCAGTCCTTCATACATATACAGCTGTGCGCCGGGTATCATTTCCGCGAGGTCTTCCGAAGCTTTGCCGGACACGATCTTATCGTCTGTCCCGCCGATCACGAGGGTCGGGCAGCTGATCGTCCCAAGTACTTCCCGGGCATCGTGTGTCAGACATGATTCTGCCTGGATCATAAAACGATCAAAGCTTTTGGGTTTACCGACATTGCCGAGCAGTTTGTAGGAGATCCTGGCTGATCCGAGCTTCTCCGGGGAATAGGACAGTTCCGCGGTATCCATCATGATTCCTTTGTAATCACCCTGTTCCGCCATTTTCATCCATCTGGTGATGACGGTTTCGATCACTTCATTGCGGCAGGGCGCTGTTACGGTCAGCACCAGCTTGTCCACTTTGTCCGGATGATCGGCTGCCAGCCACTGGGCGATCATACCGCCCTGGGAAACACCCAGCACCGCCGCATGACTGAGGCCGAGAACATCCATCGCATCAGACAGGTCCTGCGCCATTTCCCTTGTATCGGTATGCTGTGCCAGCTCCCTTCTGCGGCTGAACGCGTAGACGGTAAAATCTTTTGTCATGGAACGGTACATCAGGGAAAACGGGATCGCTGTCCCCTTCACC
>CADBPK010000071.1 GCA_902796465.1 uncultured Erysipelotrichaceae bacterium
TATAATCATTAGGCGAAAGGTGGCGATGTTATTTGTCAGGAATCAGTTTAAATTTAACTTTGGAAAATATCAAAACAATAACAGTCATGTTTTTAGACATTGTTATCCTGTGGTTTGTTTTGTATTATACGCTCCGTATCATCCGGAACAATTCACGTACGATTCAGATATTCAAAGGCATTTTCCTGGTAGTGCTTATTGATGCACTTGCCAAATTCCTCGGGCTCAAGACCGTGCAGTATTTTGCGGATATCTTTCTGAACTGGGGATTTTTAGCGCTGATCATCGTATTCCAGCCGGAGATCCGTTCCCTGCTGGAAAGACTCGGAAAGTCCAATGTGTTCAGCCGTATTACAACTCTTACAGGCAATGAAAGGGAGAAGCTTGTGGATCATATCGTGACTGCGGTCATGCTGCTGAGCAAAGACCAGACAGGCGCGCTGATCTCCATCGAGCAGTCCCATTCCCTGGAGGATTTTATCCAGACCGGAACACGTCTGAATTCGGATGTTACAGCTGAACTGCTGACATCCCTGTTTGTGACCACGACACCTCTGCATGACGGTGCCGTCATCATCCAGGGTGACAAGATCGCGTGTGCGAGTGCGTATTTCCCGCCGACGAATATGGACCTGCCGTCCCGCTTCGGCGCCCGTCACAGGGCAGCGATCGGCATCAGTGAGATTTCTGACTGCGTAACGATCGTTGTTTCCGAAGAGACCGGCGGTGTATCCATCGCGGAAGGCGGAAAGATCTTTGCGGTAGACAGAAAGCAGCTGCACGATTATCTGATGCGTGTGATCTGCGGAGAATCCACGGAAGTTCACGGACAGTCACAGGGTGAATCGTTTGATCCGAGAGAAAGATCATCGATCGTGATCACGGATGCAGCGTCCAAGCAGCGTCCGGCCGCAAGAACCTATCCGCAGGATCAGATTGCGATCAACAAGCAGACCACGAAGGAAGTGACCAAGGTCGAGATCGAGGAAATACGTCCGGCCGGTGAGAGCCAGACGGTAGTTCCCAAAAAGACACCTCAGGAACCGCAGCCTGCAGAGAAAAAACCGGCTGCTGAAAAAGGCAGGACGCGAAAGAGAAAGATGTCCCTGTTCCAGCAGGACGACAGCAAATCAAAAGAATCAGCTGAAGCTTCCAAGATGAAGGAACTTGATGAGGAGGCCGCTTCCATCAAGCTGCCGAACAAGAAGAAACGGGCAACACCGAGTTACCCGCGCCAGCAGACAACACCGCTGAAAGACCAGCTGAGCTATCATACAGAATCGCAGGGCACATCCCGTACAGCCAAGAAAGCTTCCCCGCGTATGACATCGGCGGAAGTGCGGGCACTGCGGGAAGCCAACACACGCCGCCTGAAAGCAGAAAAACCTGCTTCACAAGGCTCAAAAAATGCGATCCTGAACGATGATAAATTTGAGGAAGACAGCATTCTCTATGATACATCCAAGATCGACATCTCCAAGATTGTCGGATTCAAGGATGAACTGAGTGAGACCTTCCAGATGGTTGATGATCTTCCTGTAGATGAATCGGCCTCCGATTTTGGAAATGGAGGTGACAGATAATGCCGGACAGAAAAAGAGATCCGATCATCGGCACACCGGATGAAATAAATGAAACAAACAAAACGGAACTTGCCAACAAGATCGCAGAACAGTCACAGAAAGTTGCCAATACCTACCAGCATTTTGAAGATTCACTGGCAAGGGGCGTACGCTGGTTCTCATCTTTCATTGACAGAGTGCTCTTCAACCGCAAATACGGGAAAGTGGTTGCGCTTGTGCTGGCACTGCTCATGTTCCTGTCAGTCAACTACAATTCCATGTCTTCCATCTACACGTCGACACTGACAAATGCGAAAGAGATCAGCGGCGTGCCGGTGACTGCCAAATACAATGAAAACACGTTTGAACTCGTCGGTCTTCCGAAAACGGTCGATATCACGATTACCGGTGATGCGGGCAGCGTTACCAATGCGGCCAACTCGAACGGTGTGATCGTGGCAGATCTTGAAGGTCTGACCGAAGGTGTTCATGAAGTCAGGCTGAAGGGCGAAGGATTCGGGGAAAATGTTTCCGTCAAGGTCAGTCCTTCCAATGTCATGCTGACGCTGAAGAAAAAGGCAACACAGCAGTTTGACCTGACTTATGATTTCACAAACATGGACAAGCTGGACAATGTGTACAGCGTGGGAACACCTGAATTCGAGTATACGAAGGTCAATGTCCGTGCCGCCAAGGACACACTGGATTCCATTGCGTTCGTCAAGGCACTGATCGATGTAAGCGGGCAGACTGCAGAGTTTGAGCAGGATGCGAAACTGGTCGCATATGATGCGAACGGACAGCCGGTCATTGCGAGCATCGTCCCCGATACTGTACATGTAAAAGTTCCGGTAACTTCACCAAGCAAGACCGTGGCAATCGATGTCCAGGTCAGCGGTGATGTACCGGACGGGCAGGCAATCGAATCTATTACGATGGATCAGGAAACTGTTACGATCTATGGCCCGGAAATGGTGCTGAGCACGATTGACCGCGTCGTAGTCACGCTGAATGCTTCCACGATCTCTAAGGATTCCACGATCCTGAGACCGATCGTACTTCCGACCGGTGTCAGCTCCTCGAATATCAACCAGATCACGATGACGATCAAACTCGGGGAGGGCGTAACGAGAACGATCGATGATGTCAAACTGCATCATCAGAACAATGTCAACAACTATAAATCCGCACCTGTGGAAGGACAGTCTACGACGACAAGCGTCATCGTATTCGGCACACAGGACAATATCGACGGTATTACCGCAGATGATATCGAAGTATATGTAGATATGAAGGATGCCCGGCCGGGTGTGCAGGAATTCCCGCTGCAGGTCGTGCAGCCAGGCAACGGTCTGGTGAAATATACCCTGACAGAATCCACTTATACGATGAACGTTCTGGGTGAAAAGACGGATGATACCGAAGAGAACAACGCTTCCGGCGTAAACGACGGATAAGAGACAGAAGGGGTTACCAAATAAACCTGGGGAAAGATCAAACTGACTGGGGATAAAAGTTGGGGAGAAAACCTGGGGAATCGAAAAAAATAGTACA
>CADBPK010000072.1 GCA_902796465.1 uncultured Erysipelotrichaceae bacterium
AGAACAAACGGAAGGAACGCCATGGCCGCAAGTTCGCCGAGTGCGCCCCGAACATAAATATCCATGATCCGGTAATTTGTATACAAGAAGGCAGCACCTGCAAGAAAGCCGGCATATTCATTTTTCGTGACGCTTTCAGCGAGCCGGATCATACCGATGGCCGAGATCCATGTATACAGGAAAACAATGAAGATATATGACCTTGCCAGGGAAACACCGGCAATGTAGAGAAATGCGGCCGGATACAGAAGAATATCGCAGTAAAACAGCGGACTACCGTAACCGAATCCGTTATTTTTATACGGATATACAGCCGGCAGGAAACTGCCGTTTCTGAATGATCCGGCAAGCCCTTCGATCCTTGACAGATGGAAGAATGTATCGTGTTCAACAGGCAGAAAATCCCGTATCAGGTACGGATACATCAGAAGACATGTGAACACAAAAGCAGTCAATACGATTTTCCATCTGATGTTTGCAAACCATTTTTTCATCCGAAATACCACCCCGGCAGCCACTCCAGCAGCCGAACATAGCCCTGACTTGTCCCGAATCCGGTGACAACCGGCAGGAAAATGATAAAGAGGAGAATATACGCAGCCAGAAAAGCGGTCGCCCGGCGTTTATCACGATCTTTTCTGCTCAGATGATATGCAGCATAGGTGACTGCAGCGGCCGTGAAAATGGAAGTGGGATAGAAATGATAGGCGAATACACAGCGCTGCACAAGGGATACCCAAGGCATCAGAGCGGTGAAGTATCCCGTGAGAATGATCCATCCGGCAGGATCTTTTTCCTTTACCGTGCGGTAAATGGTATATATGATTGCCGGCAGCCCGGCCCATGTCAGCAGAGGATTGCTGAAACAGGATATCGTGTGCATAACACCGTCTGTTTCGGTGTGGACATAATACCAGATCGGTCTGAGATCCAGCAGCCACTGATACCACGAACTCTGGAAAGGATGCTCCGCCTTCAGATCTATGTGATAACGGTACATATGAACATTCTGTTCCCATACATTTCTTACAGACCATTCGTTTGTCCAGACCCGGTCAGGGAGATAGCTGATCCAGTAGATTACAGCGGGAATCAGGATAAAGAACAGGAAACAAAGCAGGATCGTATACAGGAAATACCGTGGGAAAAGTTTTTTTACATGCCGGATATCATCCTGCTGTTCCGGTGAAAAACCGCTGCTGTCTTCCTTTACGGCCCGGCGATATTCCCTGAAGCGCATGCAGAGATTCGTAAAGAGCAGAATTGCCAGACCGACAGCACTGTAACAGGCAGTCCATTTGACTGCAATGCCGATTCCCATGGCGACACCGCTGAGGAAAAGATAATACATTTGCCGGCGGAAAGATGTGATATAAAAGCTGCCCCGGAAGAAACGGATCATGTAACAGTACATGAGAAGGATGAAGAAGATACTGAAGGGCTCCAGGGTGCCGATTCTTGAGGTTGTCATATGCATGAAATCGAAGGCGGTGAGAGCGGTGCCGAACATGCAGTAAAACGGATGATAAAAAATGTTTTTCAGAACCACATACATCAGGGGGATGATAAGGATTCCGAATACAGCACCGGGCAGCCGCCAGGCAAATGGATTCATGCCGAACATTTTGATGGACAGCGCCATGATGTTGGTGCCGAAAAGGGGGTGTACAGTTGCGTAAAGATACTGACCATTAGCGATTTCCCACGCGTTGCGGGGATGGTATACTTCATCGAAATATCCTTCCTCGTAATATGTCGGGTCAGAGACGAGTTTATTCTGTTCATCGACTGTCAGGGAAGCCGGATATGCCGTCCCGGCATAGTTGTCTTCAAATACGCTGACAGGCAGGAAGGAATCGGTGCCGGCTTTGCGGAATGCAATCTCCGTAAGGGAAGCTGATAAACGGCCGCTGGAAATCCGGATGAACCGGTAATCGGCGTTGCACGGATAGATGCCGTAATGATAGATACCGTTATCTTCAAGGTTCAGGAAATGTTCCCATGTAATACCGTCGTGTGAGCCGTACAAGGAAATATCCGATGTACCGAGCTGATAGTAATCTGTATCGGGAGAGAAGCCTTCCCCGTATACTGCATAAACTGCATCGGAATGTGTTTCATCTGTCAGCTCCAGTACAAATGACTGACCTGCATCCTGCGGCTGCCAGGTCGTTTCCGGGAAAATGGATGTTCCCAGTTTTGTGAAAGTGATAACAGCTGTTACAGATGTCAGGATCAGGATCGCTGCGGCGTCCTGCCTTCCCCATACCGGTTTTCTGACCGGCTTCAGAAAGGAAAGGGCAGACGCTTCGGTTCTGTATGCAGCGTCTGCTTTCGGAAATAAAAGGGATATGAGAAAGGACGCTGCTGTACAGATCATGCACAGTATCAGAATTGTAATCAGTTCCTGATCGCGGAAAAGATGCAGGCTTGTTTCGTTCAGCATATTTCAATTATAGCAAAAAAGAAGCCTAAAAATTATTAGCACTCAACTTGACAGTCTGCTAATTCGTGCATACAATACTGTTGTTAGCAAATACAATATATGAGTGCTAAACGAAGGAGGCATATATGTTAAGACCATTACATGATTATGTTGTACTGGAAAAAGTCAAGGAAGAAGAAAAAACAAAAAGCGGAATTATCCTGACGGATAAGCCGAAAGACGAACCGAGCAGGGGAATCGTCATCGCTGTCGGTCCGGGTAAAACGGAAGACGGCAAACTGATCCCGACAGGACTGGAAGCCGGACAGAATGTCATTTATAAAAAATACTCCGGAACGGAGATCACACTGGACAAGAAGGATTATCTGCTGATCTCAGCAGGAGATATCCTTGCGGTAATTGAATAAGACAGGAGGGAAACAACATGGCAAAAGAACTGAAATATGCAAAGGATGCCCGTCAGAAGATGCTGGATGGCGTCAATACACTGGCAGACGCGGTAAAGGTGACTTTAGGTCCGAAAGGCAGAAATGTCGTTCTGGAAAAGAGTTACGGTTCCCCGGTCATCACAAATGACGGTGTTACGATCGCAAAAGAGATCGAACTGGAAGACAAATTTGAAAATATGGGTGCCAAACTGGTTTATGAGGCAGCCAACAATACAAACGAGTTGGCGGGTGACGGTACAACAACAGCCACACTGCTGACTCAGGCAATGATCACAGCCGGACTGAAAGCAGTAGATAAAGGAGCAAATCCGGTCCTGATGAGAGAAGGCATTGAGAAGGCAGCCAACGCGGTTGCAGATGAACTGCTCAAGGCTTCTCACCAGATCAGTACAAATGACGACATCAAAAATATCGCTACCGTTTCTTCCGGAAATGAAGAAATCGGAAATATCATCGCTGAAGCAATGGAAAAGGTCGGCAAGGACGGCGTTATCAACGTGGATGAATCCAAGAGTTTTGAGACCGTTCTGGAAATGACGGAAGGCATGCAGTATGACAAGGGATATGTTTCTCCTTATATGGTCAGTGACCATGACAAAATGGAAGTCTCTCTTGACAACCCGCTGATCATGGTAACAGACCAGAAAGTCAATACCATTCAGGATATTCTTCCGGTACTGGAGGAAGTCGTAAAGGCGAACCGTGCGCTTCTGATCATCGCTGATGATTATGACAACGAAGTAATGAGCACTCTCATCATCAACAAGCTCCGCGGTACATTCAATGTCGTAGCCACAAAGGCTCCGGGATTCGGTGATAATGCAAAGGCTCAGCTGAATGACATCGCTGTTATGACAGGAGCGAACTTCTATGCCAAAGATCTGAATATGAACCTGGCAGATATGAACGTCAGCGATCTCGGTTCCGCTAAGAAAGTCGTTGTCGGAAAAGACAAGACCACGATCATTGACGGAAGCGGCAGGGAAGAAAATGTTGAAGCACGTGCAGCTGAGATCCGTGCTGCAATTGAGAACACAACTTCCGATTATGACAAGAAGAAACTGATGGAACGTCTCGGCAAACTGACAAACGGTGTTGCCCTGATCAAAGTCGGTGCAACAACGGAAACAGAGCTGAAAGACAAGAAACTCAGAATCGAAGATGCGCTCAATGCAACTAAAGCAGCAGTCGCTGAAGGCGTTGTCGCCGGCGGCGGACTTGCCCTGATCCAGGCATATAAAGCTGTAAAAGACACTGTCAAATCCGATATTACGGATGTACAGCGCGGTATCAATGTCGCAATGGATGCCCTGAAACAGCCGGTCATCCAGATTGCAGAGAATGCCGGTTTTGACGGAAATGAAATTCTCGAAAAGCAGATGGCTGCGGATGAAAACATCGGCTTCAACGCAAGAACAGGTGAATGGATGGATATGTTCCAGGCAGGAATCATTGATCCGACCAAAGTCACCCGTACAGCACTGCTCAACGCAGCGAGCATTTCCGGTCTGTTCATTACAACAGAAGCGGCTGTCGCAGAGATTCCGAAGCCGGAAACACCGATGCCGCCGATGCCGCAGTATTAATTTAAGTAGAGAACTGTTTTACCTGAAACAGTTCTTTTTTTTATCTTCTTTTGGTAGAATTATGTACGTTATGAAAAAGCTGATCGATGTATTGAAAGAAAAATTTATGAACCGCCGGTTCCTGACATTCGGTTTAATCGGAGTTGTTAATACGCTTCTTGCCCAGCTGCTGTACATGCTGTTTGTAACACTCGGCATACAGGTGTCTGCGGCGAGCATTCTTGGGGATGTGATAACAATGGCTTTTTCCTATGTGATGAATATGAAATTCACCTATCATGAGAAGATGTCATGGAAGTCTGCGGCTGCATTCCCGCTTTCCTATGTTCCGGGAATCACGATCAATGCAGCAGCGGTCTGGATCATCAGCGATATCCTGCATATGCCTAAGCTGTGGGCAAAGGCAATTGCGCTGCCGTTCGCAGTGCCGATCAATTTTCTGTGCATGAATCTGATCGTTAAAAAGTTTTCGAAAAAGGAGAATACGAAATGATTATTTCGGTGATCCCGGCTGTCCTCATGATCCTTCTCGCAGAAGGTATCGGAATATGGACTCTGGATCTTATGCATGTTGAAAGAGAAGGGTATTCTGCGCCGGTCGGCACGGCTGTTTTGTTCTGTATTCTGCAGCTCGTCTATCTGCCTGCTCTTCTGCTGCACTGGAATATCCTTTACAGCAATATAGCGTCCGCAGTGGTGCTTGTTTTATGTCTTTATTTCCCGCTCAAACGCAGAAAAGACATCAGGACATCATTATTCCGCCGTGAAAGCATTTATATTCTGGTCAGCGCGGCTTTGTTCATCTATCTGCTGTCAAATTATGACATCAATGTGATCATGAATTCCGATTTTGAACTGGCCAGAATGAACAGTCTGCTCGGCAGCGGACATATTTTCCTGGAAACTTTCCATCTGCAGGGATATACATTGCTGGGGACTTTCTTCAACTGGGCAGACCTGAGCGGTGAATCCGTTATGGCAGTATATATACTGGGCATTCTGATCCACTGTATTTCAGCTATGCTGTACCTGAATATTATCGACAGTTTTTCACTGCGGAATCCCTGGTTCAAATTCACCATCGTTGCGGGAGCGCTCTTTTATCTGAATTTCTACTCATGGAAGATTGCCGGAGCTTTCCATGGCAGCAACTGGCGCATTGTCTTTATTGCTATGATGCTGTTCTGTGCCTACCAATGGATACGGAGAGAGAACGAACAGATCAAATACCTTCTGTTGTTTTTCAGCGGTGCCGGTATGTTCTGCCATCCGTCTTTCTCGATACTCTCTCTGGAAATCATTCTCTGCGTAACGGTATTCACATTCCATGAGGAAAAGATACGCTCGCTGTTTGATTTTACGACATTTATAATTCCCAATGTGATTTACTCTGCCTGTCTGTTCGGTTATGGATATGCATGGGTGGGATGGCTGCTGATCGCTGCCTATACTGCTTTCTGCTTCATGAGGTATAAGAAAAAACCACGGCGTATGCTGGTCCGGGCAGAAGATTTTCTGATCGAGCATCATGCAAAGATCTTTCTGGTTGCCATACCGGCCGCGGCGGTTGCCATCACATTATTTTCACGGATGTTTTTCCCGGAACTTACCATTCCGTACAGCCGCTACCTGAAATTCTTTAATATCAAACCGGCCAAGATCTATCTTTTTCTGCACAGTTCTGCTCTGGATATGATTCTGAATGTGATCCGGTGGCTGGGATTTATACTGCTGCTTGCAATGGCAAAAGACAGAGAGAACAGGATGGTCCGATATCTGTATCTGTTAATGGCGGTATTTTTTCTGAATCCTCTCTGCATGGGTATCATTGCAAAGACGATCGGAACGGTCACCTATGCCGGTGAGTTTGAGATTCTGTTTAATCCGTTTACGGATATCGTTATTTTTGTCGCTTTGTATCATGTTTTTGAATGGAAAACCCTCCTGCAGTGGGTGCTGGAGATTGCCTTGGTATTTGCTGCACTTGCGGGACATATCGGATCGTTTATGCGAAAGCCGTTCGGGCTTTATACTGATCTTCTTCAGGATTCCGAAGTGGTTGTGGAGATGGAACAATGAATGTATTTGATTTTGACAACACAATTTACCGCGGCGATTCCACATTCGGATTTGTCCGGTACTGCTACAGGCATTATCCCCGTACGCTCCGCAGCATTCCCAGAACGGCATGGTACGGTCTTCTTTACGGACTGCGGATCGTTCCGAAGCTGACATTCAAGGAAAATCTGTTTCATATGTTCGTGTATGTGGACGATATGGAGGAAGCAGTGGAATCATTTACGACTTCCCGTCTGAATCATATCAAGGGCTGGTATCTGCAGATGCAGGAGCCTGATGATATGATTATTTCTGCTTCCCCGCAGTTCCTAATTCAGTCTTTTTGTGATAAAATTCATATCCGTACTGTGATTGCAAGCCCGGTCGATCCGAAAACAGGAAAGTATCACGGGCTGAATTGTCATGGGAAGGAAAAGGTCAGAAAACTGGATGAATTATATCCGGGAACCGTAATAGACCGATTTTATTCCGATTCAAAGTCGGATACACCTCTGGCCGAAAGGGCGGCCAGGGCGTTTCTTGTGTCAGGAGACAGAATAACAGACTGGTTTCCCGTTAAAGATAAATAAACCGGATCAGTTCGGAGAATAGAAATGGACAGAAAAACGAAAATAAGAAGACAGAACAGACGGATCAACAATCTGATGATCCTGGTATTGATGATCCTGACTGCGTTTAGTTCAGTTATGATCATCCTTTCCGCTTTTCTCAGTGCAGGCGCACAGGAGGGGGAAGGAGAAAAGGAAACTCTGGTTGTTGATGCCGATAGAAATCAGAACAAGTATTATACGATCGGAAATAATCCAACTGATCTGCAGAAGGAGTATTTTACGGAATTGTCGGATGCGGTAGACTCAGGAGATAAGAAAAGTATTGCTGAGAGTGTAGTAAAATCCTTTATCGCCGATTATTTCACATGGTCCAACAAAGACGGCAACTATGAAGTCGGCGGGATGGAATACATGTTTGTTCCGGAAAGAGATAACTTTGCGCTTTATTCCAGATGGAATTTCTATGCGGATCTGGATAAAAACCTGAAACAGTACGGACGAGAAGCACTGATCCGGATCAGGGAAGTGAAAATTACACAAACGGTCCCGGCAACATATGACTACACATATGAAAAAGAGATGGAAAATCTTCCGGAAGACGGAGAAGAACAGACGGAAGAAGCACAGACCGAAGAAGTGCAGACCGAAACGGTAACGGATACATATGAAGGATATCGCGTGACCGCTGAATGGACTTACGGCAATACAGAAATGAACACTGATGGCTTTATGACGAACGGCATTTTTACAGTAGTAGATAATGACGGACGGATGGAGATCATCGCGATCCAGAAAGCAGAATGAAACCGGAACAGGAAGAGATATTATGTCAGTTAGAAACAATACACAGAAAAAAAGAAAACTTAATCCGGCATTGCTGAATATTATCCGGACCGAACTGACGGTTCTTGTCAATTTTGCCATAGTTTATATTGCACTGAATCTGTCAAAGTTTGCGAATCTGAAAAAAGCACTGTTCGTACGCATTATTATAGCCATTCTGATATTTGTCCTGATTCTCAACTTTGCGGTGTTTCTTTCTGTCCGCGTCCGCAGGAAATGGACAAGGATCCTCAGTGCGATTCTTCTTGTTATCGCAATGGGAGGAAGCGGATTCAGCGCGTATGCCCTCACAAAGGTCAATACGAATGTTGAAAAGATGACGGAAACCACCAAGGTTGAAGATATTAATGCAAATATTATCATTTACGCCAAATCTTCTGAATTGATCGTAAATTTGGAAGATCTGGAAGGAAAGAACGTCGGAATCATCGCAGGTACCCATATCAGCGATCTGACAAAGACAAAGCTTCAGGAAATGGGAATCCATGTTACATATACGGAATTCAGCGATTATGAAACGCTGGGCACAGCTCTCGTAAATGAGATCGTTGATGCAATGGTATTCGGCAATAATTACCAGGCTGTCTTTGCAAATGAAGATTCTCTCTGTGATTATGCAGACGATCTCAGTGTTCTGACAACCTTTACGGATACGACAACAGTTACAAATGAATCGGGATCCAACAAAGACCTCACCAAAGAACCGTTCACCGTTCTTCTGATAGGTGATTCCTCCGGTCTGTCCGATACGATCATGATCGTATCCGTCAATCCGATCAGTATGCGTGCCACCATGACTTCCATCGCCCGTGATTCATATGTTCCGATCACCTGCTACGGCGGCGGATCTTCAAAGATCAACGCATCCCATGCAGTCAGCGTCGACTGTCTGATCGATACAGTTGAAAACCTGACTGGTGTGGATATCGATTATTATTTTGAAGTGAATTTCCAGGGCGTCGTCGATGTCGTTGATGCGCTTGGCGGCATCCGTGTGACGAATCATACGGACTTCCTCGGCCAGACATATACCGATAAAAAGGGATTCCACAGAGTTGAAATGCCGATGGGAGACAATGTACTTTACAACGGCGAACAGGCACTTGCCTGGGTGCGCGAGCGTAAAAATTTCCCGGACGGCGACTTTGCCCGTCAGCGTCATCAGCAGGAATTCATCCGTACCGTCCTGCATGATGTCATGGAGACAAGAGATGTCAATACTTTCCTGCATCTGCTGGATGCAGCCGGGTCAAATATCAAAACAAATCTGTCAATAGACCAGATCACCCAGTTCCTTACATATGTCATGAAGAAAACGGACCGGTATTACAACCAGGATTCCGTAGCTGATATTTTCCTGATTACAGGCTGGAGAATTACCGGATACAGTGCGATGAAATATGATGCAGGACTGGATATGGATCTGTATATATACCGTTTATGGAATAGTGCGATCCAGGCTTCAAAAGATCTGATCGATAAAAATCTGGGAATTACGGATTTTGAACAGAATCACAGTGTGGAATGGGAAGTTGCCTCTTTGTACCAGGAACCTCAGATTACGAAGGATGTTTATTCCGAAGCAAAAGCGACTGATGAAAGAAAATCTGATGTAGATGCCAGGAAACAGCAGAGTTCCGATTCCGGAAAGAAACAGGATTCAGGCTCTTCTGAGTCATCCGGTCAGAGTGAAGAACAGAAACCGCAGGAAACAGCAGAACCTGCGCCGGCCGAACCGACGGCAGAACCTGCAGCGGCACCTCAGCCGGAGTCTACGCCTGAACCAACGCCTGAACCAACGCCTGAGCCTACGCCCAAACCTACACCGACACCGGAACCTGCGGAAACTGAAGGAGAACAATGATCCGCAATCTGTATACTATGAAATCTGATTTCGGGTATAATAGAAATGTAGAAAAATGGAGGAATTATTCATCATGGAAAAAATTTTAGTTGAAGTATCTGCCCGTCATATTCATCTGTCCAGAAAAGATATGGATATCCTCTTCGGTGAAGGCTCTGAACTTCATCCGATCAAGGACCTCTCACAGCCGGGCCAGTACGCTTCTGATGAAAAAGTTAAGCTTGTCGGCCCGAAGAGCACCAGCACTGTACGTGTACTGGGACCGCTGCGTAAGGAAACACAGGTTGAACTTTCTCTGACAGATGCCAGAACACTTGGTGTAAAAGCCATGATCCGTGAATCCGGTGACCTGGAAGGAACAACAGGCGGCCTGAAGCTTGTTGGCCCATGCGGTGAACTCGATCTTGAAAAAGGTGTTATCGCAGCAAAACGACATATCCATATGACACCGGCAGACGCTGCTAACTATGGCGTCGGAAACGGTGACATCGTAGCTGTGAAAGTTGTAACGGACGGTCGTACGACCGTATTCGGTGATACTGTTATCCGTGTCAGCGAATCGTATTCACTGGCGATGCATATCGATACAGATGAAGCGAACGCAGCCGGCATTGCAGGAACCGCAGCAGGTGAAATCGTCAATATCTGATGACAGAAAAGAGAAAGCATGACGCTTTCTCTTTTTTTTCGAAGTAAGCATGTCAGATGATATAATGAAAAAAACGGAGGAAATATCATGGCTTCTTTTGAAATGAAAAATGATGCTGCGAAAGTCGTAATTGACGAACATGCATCAGAGATTCACAGTTTTATCAATGCAGAGACCGGTATCGAATATATGTGGCAAGGTGATCCGAAATTCTGGAAAGGGAGAAATCCGACACTTTTCCCGATGGTAGGAAGCACCTGGGATAAGATTCTGCATATAGACGGGAAAGAATATAAGACCGGAAATCATGGTTTTACCCGCAACAGTGATTTCACCTGCGTTTCCCATACAGATAATCAGATCGTTATGGAACTGAAGGACAGCGATAGCACGCTGGCAGAATATCCGTTTCATTTCTGCCTGCGCATTACATATACGCTGAAAGACAATACCCTGACAATCCATTATGACATCAAAAACGAAAACGACAGGGTAATGCCTTTCAATTTCGGTCTTCATCCGGCATTCAACTGCCCGGTTGAACCTGACAAGGCTTTTGAAGATTATTATCTTACACTCAATCAGCCGGAAACATTCTCATGGAACGGAACCGAACTTGAAAACGGCACAAGGCTTGAACTGAACAGGGAGAAACTGGCTGAAACGATC
>CADBPK010000073.1 GCA_902796465.1 uncultured Erysipelotrichaceae bacterium
CTGTCTTTCGCACCGCTGTATCTGGTGGCTGTACCGCTGGGATTATTGATGCTGAAAAAGGTTCCGTCGGTCAAACTGCCGCAGAAAACCATGAAGCGGAAATTCTGGTTCCTGCTGCCGTGCATGGCACTGTTCCTGATGTATACCGGCAATTTTGTGGCAGTGCTTCTGAATATGGTGCTGACAAAAAGAAATGCGTCGTCAGCGCTGGCGGAACTGGTCATGGATCAGTCGGTATGGCTGCGGCTTCTATTCATGGTAATACTGGCTCCGCTCATCGAAGAGTTCATTTTCCGGAAAGTACTGATCACCAGACTGAAGAAATACGGGGAAGCAGCTGCTGTCATCACTTCAGCGATCGCCTTCGGCCTGTTCCACGGGAACATCGCACAGGCAATATACGCCGCATTGCTGGGTATCCTGCTTGGTTATGTTTATGTCAGGACAGGCAGACTCAGGTATACCGTATATGTGCATATGTTCGTGAATTTCATGGGCGGTATCGTGGCACCGTATATGATGACAAAACTGGCTCATGCTTTGCAGGGTTTCGGGATGTTCAGTGACAAGGTCATCCTGAAGATCCTGCTTTCACCGAATGTCCTGCTTCCGCTGTGCTGGATCGTATTATTGATCTTCATGTACGGAACGGGGCTGGCAGCGTTCTTTACGGAAAAGAGACGCGCATACTTTACCGGTGAACGTATATTCGGAAGGAAAGAGATCCGGAAGACATATCTGAATCCCGGAACGATATCATTTTTAGCCGTAACTTTGGGAATGATCGTATATTCCCTCGGCTGGATCGGATGAAAAAGATGCCTTTGAGGCATCTTTTTTCAGATGGTGTACCTTCCGGAGAAAGAACAAAGGGGAGGGAAGTATCTTTCTCGTTTCTGGTTTCAGCGGATGACAGGAAGCGGTGTGTCCTTCCTGTCATTTCCGGCCGGCAGGATCAGTCTGTCAAAGCCGGATGCGAGTTTTCTGTACAGCTGTTCCGGAGAAAGCAGGACAGCGTTGATGCCTGTTTCTTCCGTCACTGCGTGCGGTTTCACCTGGTTTCCTCCTTTCTTTTCCGTTTGCCGGATACATCTGTATCGTAGAGGAAATCAAAAATATCGATATGCAGAATATTGCATACCGATATTTTTTTACAGGGAACCTGTTTTATAAGCGATCCGGGACAGAAAGTCCTGCACGTTTGTGACAAGATTGACGGAATACAGGCTTCCGCGGTCACGGAGCTTCCCGCCGGCGAATTCGGAAATATCGATTGTGTAGAAATAGACCGGACGGATGATTCCGTCCTGTACACGGAAGGCAGGCGTCATATTGCCGGTTGCGATCGTGTGCAGCTGTGTAGCCAGCGCAATGACGGTCGTGGCTTTTGAAATTTCTTCCCGCATGGCTTTCTGTGCTTTGTATACATTCCCGATCACTTCCGGCAGGGGACCGTCATCGCGGATGGAGCCGGCAAGTACAAACGGGATATGATTTTTCACAAGACCGTACATGATCCCGTTCTGAATGTTATTCTTCTCAATAAAAGCAGAAATGGACCCGGCTTCACGTACTTTGTTTATGACGTCAAGATGATGGTAATGACCGTTATGCACAGATTCCTGCGTGCGGATGTTCTGACCGAGGGCTGTCTGGAAATAGGCAGCTTCAAGATCGTGCGTGGCCAGGGCATTGCCGGCGAGCAGAGCATGAACGAAGCCGTTATCGGCTAATGCCTGCATGGACTTTCTGGCGGTTTCATCAAAGGAACAGGCCGGCCCGAGCACCCAGATGATCCGTCCGTGTTCTTTTTCGTACTGCAGAAGGTCAGCCAGGGTGTCGTAGTCTTTTCCATGTGCTGTTTCCCTTGATCTGCCGGTACGGAAAGAAAAGGTATCCTGTACGCCGGACGGTGTATGGAACGGTGTGCTGTTCAGGAAGATGCCTTCACTGCAGTCTTCCGAGCGGCCGGTAATAACGAGATCTCCTTTTTTCAGATTTCTCGGTTCCACGACTTTCAGTCCGCTGTCCGTGACAACGACGCAGCAGTCCATGCGGGATTCTTCCGCAAGCTGCCATTCTCCGTTGATCCTGAAGTATTCCGGGAAAATCGAGGTGGCGTGGAATCCTTCCGGTGCTGTACCGTCTATGAAAACAGGTGCTGTCCTGGCATCAGGCGCACACCGCATGGCCGGCAGGGAAAAATCCGGCGAATGATACTCTGGGAGGTGAAACATAAAAACTCCTTTCAAATGATGCTGTATGTTACCTTCATTTAATCACATTTTACGTATTCTGTGCGGATTTACAGGCATATCATTTTCAAAAGAAAAAAGTTCTGCTATAAAGAAAACAGGTACGTTTATATGAAGCGGATAAAAATCGCTGCAGCGTCAGATCTGCATTATATTTCTCCTGAACTGACAGATCACGGAGAACTTTTTATGCGTGTTGTCAGAACGGAAGATGCCAAGCTGTCAGAATGCAGTGACGCAATTATGGAGGCGCTGACAGAGTGCATCATCCGGGAAAATCCGGATATATGCATCATACCGGGTGACCTGACTTTCAACGGGGAAAGAAAAAGTCTGGAAGGCTGTATGGAATATCTGAAAAAGATCCGGGATGCGGGCATTCCTGTCCTGGTCATTCCGGGGAATCATGATATCGCCAACCGCCATGCGGCGGAATACCGCGGAAATGCAAGAATACCGGCGGAAACGATTTCCCCGGAAATGTTTTTATCCCTTGCGGGAGAGTTCGGA
>CADBPK010000074.1 GCA_902796465.1 uncultured Erysipelotrichaceae bacterium
GACAGTCGGCATCGCTCCGGTAGGCTGCTCCGTTATGGCATATGACTATTTCAACTGCGATATGATCGAAGCATCACACGGACGTGCCCCGGCTGTAGCGACCGGTGTCAAACGTTCTGATCCTGACAACCTGATCGTATTCACGTATCAGGGTGACGGCGATCTGGCTTCTATCGGTACTGCTGAAACAGTACACGCAGCCGCAAGAAATGAAAATATTACCATTATCTTTATCAATAACGCGATTTACGGCATGACCGGCGGCCAGATGGCACCGACATCACTGCCCGGACAGGTCACACAGACATCTCCATACGGACGTGATCCGAAACTCTGCGGATACCCTGTAAAGATCTGTGAAATGCTTTCCGAACTGGAAGGTCCTGAATATCTGGAAAGAGTCACAGTCAACAATGTCCGGAATGTCAGAAATGCCAAGAAGGCTATCAAAAAAGCATTCCAGAACCAGATCGACGGAAAGGGATTCTCTCTGGTTGAAGTGATCAGTTCCTGTCCGACAAACTGGGGCATGACACCGAAAGAAGCACTGAAATGGATCGATGACAACATGGTTCCGTATTATCCGCTCGGTGTATACAAAGACAGAAGTGCAGGCATCTTTGCCCGTGCGAAGGAGGAAAAGTAATGACCAAGGAATATCTTTTCGCCGGTTTCGGCGGACAGGGTCTTCTGTTCTCCGGCAAGGTCCTGGCTTATAAAGGACTGATTGAAGAAAAGAATGTCAGCTGGCTTCCTTCCTACGGACCGGAAATGCGCGGCGGTACAGCAAACTGCTCCGTTATTCTGAGTGATGACCCGGTCGGCGCACCGATCGTCCTGAATCCGGATGTGCTTGTAGCGATGAATCTGCCGTCCCTGGACAAATATGAAGATGCTGTCAGAGAGGGCGGATACATCTTTGTGGACAGTTCCCTTGTGGAAAGAAAAGTCAACCGTACGGATGTGGAAGTACACTATGTTCCTGCCACAAAACTCGCATCGGAAAACGGTGCACCGACACTGGCAAATATGATCCTGATGGGCAAACTGCTTACTGTCCTGAATGATTACAATGAAGAAACAGTAACAGCGGCTCTGGAAAAATGCATATCGGCAAGACATGCGGATATGAAGGATCTCAACCGTAAAATGATGGAAATCGGAAAGAATTATATCGAAGAATAAGGAGATAAAAGATCATGGAAATCAAAATCACACGTTCTGAATGCTTAAAAGCAAAACCGGACAGCAATGCACTTGGTTTCGGCAAATATTTTACCGATCACATGTTCGTTATGGACTATTCCAAGGAAGAAGGATGGCATGACGCAAGAATCATTCCTTACGGCAATATTTCCCTTTCTCCTGCAAGTACTACACTGCACTACGGCACAGAAATCTTCGAAGGTCTGAAAGCATACCGCCGTCCTGACGGAGGCGTTCAGCTTTTCCGCCCGATTGAAAATGCGAAGCGTATGAACCGTTCCGCTGACAGACTCTGTCTGCCGGAATTCCCGGAAGAATACTTCCTGGAAGCTCTGAAAACACTGATTAAACTGGATGAAGACTGGGTTCCGTCCGAACCAGGAACATCTCTCTATATCCGTCCGTTCCTGTTCGGAAATGACGAGACTCTCGGTGTTCATGCAGTCAACCACGCAACATTCATGATCATTCTTTCCCCGGTCGGAAGCTACTATAAAGAAGGCCTCAACCCGGTAAGCATCATGATCGAAGATCAGGATGTCCGTGCAGTACGCGGCGGAACCGGTGAAGCAAAGTGCGGCGGCAACTACGCTGCCAGCAACCGTGCAGGCGACAGAGCTGAAAAGAAGGGCTATTCCCAGGTTCTGTGGCTCGACGGTGTTGAAAGAAAGTACATTGAAGAAGTCGGTGCGATGAACGTTATGTTCAAGATCTCCGGTACTGTCGTTACACCGGCACTCTCCGGATCCATCCTCCCGGGTATTACAAGAAAGAGCATTATCGAAATGCTGAAGAAGGAAGGATACAAGATCGAAGAGAGACGTCTCAGCGTTGAAGAACTCGCTCAGTCCATGAAAGACGGAACACTTGAGGAGGCATGGGGCTGCGGTACAGCTGCAGTCGTTTCCCCGATCGGTGAGCTCTGCTACAAAGACCAGGTCTACATCGTCAACGAAGGCAAGATCGGCGAACTGACACAGCATCTTTATGACACACTGACAGGTATTCAGTGGGGCAAGACTGAAGATACATACGGCTGGACTGTACAACTGTAATTGTCATCATACATAATCTATCAGCACTCATACTTTCACCGGTATGAGTGTTTTATTTGTATCAAAAGCTGCTGAAAACATATAAAACAAAAAAACCGGAATTGATGCGTCAGAAAGCGCATATACTCCGGTTTTCTCTTTATCGTATGTCGATTCCAGCCTGTTCCAGATGCTCCGGTTCAGGATCGATATAGATCGTCTGATAGCGTGTCAGCTGCACCATGCCCGGTTTTGCACCGGGTATTTTTTTCAGGGAATGCACAGGGCACCATATGACTGGCACACTGGAAGAATATCTTCCCGCAGAATAGTAAGCAGCGATCTCTGCCGCGAGACGCAGGACAGATTCAGAGGGATTATTATCGTGAATGACAACATGGGCACCGTGATAATCCTGTGTATGAAGCCAGATCTCATTCTTTTTTGCTTTATGCCATGTCAGATAATCATTCTGCAAATTGTTTTTTCCGAAGGAGATCATCGTACCATCTGCAGTCGTAATCTGTGTTACAGCAGGCTCATTGTTCTTTTTCTTTTTGCGTATATTCCTGCGCGGATTCCTGTCATTGATATATTCGTTCTGAATCAGTTCGTCCCGTATACCGGAAGCTGTTTCAAAATCCGCAATATCCAGCTGTTCCAGAAGGCCTTCAAAATAATCGATCTCATTCCTGCATATTTCAATCTGTTCCTGCAGATAAACCTGTCCTTTTTTCAGTTTATTGTATTTTTTGAAACATTTGCGGGCATTGCCTCTGCCGTCCAGTTTTGCGTCCAGCGGTATTCTGACTTCCTTTCCGCTCTCGAAATCCTGCAGGATGATCTCTTCTGTTCCCTTGGTATCCTGTACATTATATGCGTACAGCAGATCTCCATATAAACGGTATCGGTCACAGTCCATCGCGGCATCATATTCCTGCAGGAGGCGGGGAAGTTTTGTACTCTGATGCTTCAGCTGCTTTTTAACGAATTTATAAAGATCCCCGCTGATCTGCCGGATCCGTTCCTTTTCTTCCCGATGGTAATACAGGATATCAAATCCTTCCATAAGAGGGTAATGCACACAATGTCCGACATGCTTCAGTTCCAGGACATGAAATACTGCCTGACCGTTTTCATTGGCGATGAAAAGGAAATCAGAATTTTCTATTTCACGCATGATATCGGTAAATCTTTCCCCTTGGGAGATGCGGTATTCAACCTCTTTTGAAAGAAAAGGGGAGAAACC
>CADBPK010000075.1 GCA_902796465.1 uncultured Erysipelotrichaceae bacterium
GAGCGATGCCTGCATCTGCTGTGCCTGTTCCATTAATTTACCAAAATCCATAATCAGCCTCCTATGATTTCAACATTTTCCTTACCGAAAAGGTCCATTACTTTATCTTCTGTACTTTTTACCTTAACTTCATTTTCAGCATACCGGGTGATCTGTTTCTTTTCCGGCAGTTCTCCTGCCTTCATTTTCTTCATAAACTCCCTGGAAGCACTGCGGAATGCGCTCTCAGTGATTGCGAAGATCATTTTGTCGATACCAAGCCTCTTTTTAATAAAGAAGTACAGCTCTTCATTCATTTTCTGATCGTTGATCCTGTTCGCAGCGGAAGATTCAGCCGTTACCAGAAGCAGAACATCTTCTCCGCTCGCGCCGAGTCTTGCCTGTTTCAGAAGCGTGGTATATTTCATATCTTCCGCACTGGCGATCATATTTACAGTACCGTACAGCGGCTCATCGACCTGCTTGCATGTTTTGTTGCATTGAACCAGTATCGAAAGGATCTCGTCTTCAGGCAGTTCCCTTTGCTGTACAACAGGAATGACCGGTTCAGGCTCCGGTTCCGGATCTTCGAATTCGGTCTGAACTGCCGGTTCAGGGATCGTTTCTTTCTTTTCTGCCGGTTTCTCCTGCACAACCGCAGCTGGTTTTGCCGGAATTACTGTTTTGTTTGTACTTTCCACCGCGGCAGAAAGACAGGTTACTTCGAATGCGTTGGTCAGTGAAGATGCATTCTTATAGAATTCTTTTGCCGCAATGAATTTTTCTGCCAGACGCATGCAGTTTTCCGCGTCTGTTATGCCAAGCAGGTATTCTGCCTGCTCAGCAGTCAGGAGTTTCAGTATTTTTGCGTTTTTTGTATACGAATAGATCACGCCATCCTTAAATATGTCAATGAGACCGTCCGTATACCGTGCAAGATCGATTCCTTTTTCATCATATTCAGAAATCCGTGCCAGCATATCCTCTAAATTACATGCAAGCATGCTCTCCGCCAGCTTCAGTTTTCCATCTGTTGTAGAAAGACCGTATATATTTTCTATATCCTCGATCGTAATATGATCAGAAGTATATGCCGCGCACTGATCCATAATACTTAAAGCATCACGCATGCCGCCTTCTGACAATACAGCTATCATTTCTGCCGCTTTTCGGTCCATCTGAATTTTTTCTTTTTCCGCAATATTCAGGAGATGATCTGTGATCTGTACTTTATTTACCCTCGAAAAATCATATCTCTGGCATCTTGATATGATTGTCGGCAGAAGTTTCTGCGGATCTGTTGTTGCCAGGACAAAAATCACATGTTCCGGCGGTTCTTCCAGCGTTTTCAGCAGCGCGCTTGACGCCGCAGACGAAAGCTGGTGAACCTCGTCAATAATATAGATTTTATGATGCCCCTGCATCGGAGACAGTTTTGCGCGTTCGATCAGATCACGGATATCTTCCACGTGTGTTTCGTTTGCGGCATTAATTTCAATAATATCCGGATGTGTTCCGTTATTTGCAGCAATACAGTCCGGACACTTTTCACATGGTGCGTTCGCTGTATCCTGACAGTTGACGGATTTTGCGAGAATACGTGCCATTGTGGTTTTTCCTGTACCCCTGGGGCCGCAGAAAAGATATGCATGTCCGATTTTTCCTGTTCTGACCGCATTTTTGATTGAACGTACGATATATTCCTGACCTACTACTTCTTCGAAAGTGGAAGATCTGTACTTTTGATATAAAGCGAGTTTGCTCATAAAATCTCCTGATTAAATCATTATAACAAAAAAACCTGCTGTACTGCAGGTTTCTGTCATTTTATCGGAACTCTGATTTCTTCCTTTTTGCACGTTTTCTCTTTTCTTTAAAGAAATCTTTCAGTATCTGGGCGCATTCATCTTTCAGATAACCGCCGGACGCATTCGGATGACTTCCTATATGACGGATGCTTTTCACATCAATTAATGATTCTACACATCCGGCCTTTTCATCTGACGCCCCGTAATACAGATTTCTGATCTGTGAATGATATATCGCGCCATAACACATCATGCACGGTTCCAGTGTTACATACAGATCACATTCATCCAGACACCATGTGCCCAGTTTCCTGCTTGCCTTCTGGATTGCGAGGATTTCCGCATGCGAAACGACTGTCTGGCTCTTTTCTCTCAGATTATGTGCGCGTGCAATAACCTTTCCGTCTTTAACGATCACACAACCAACAGGCACTTCATCCTTTTCTTTTGCCTTTTCCGCTTCTTTGAGCGCTTTTTTCATATATTCTTCGTGCATATTCATAATTAAATAAAATGGTACACCCAAACAGAGGTCATTATGGCTGCTTCCTTCCGGATCTGACCAGGTTCTGAACATGTTTGTTGTACCATGCGTATTATATATGAAAATTTTCTATAAAACAACCGTCATTATTGTTTCACGTGAAACAATACGCATTACTTTTTCGGTTCCAGTTTCTTCTGTCCTCCCATATATGGCTGCAGAGCCTCAGGAATATTGACGCTGCCGTCTTCGTTCAGGTTATTTTCAAGGAATGCGATCAGCATACGCGGCGGTGCAACTACAGTGTTATTCAGTGTATGCGGATAATAGTTTCCTTTTTCTCCCTTTACACGGATGCTCAGTCTTCTTGCTTGTGCTTCTCCAAGATTTGAGCAGCTTCCTACTTCAAAATACTTTTTCTGACGCGGAGACCAAGCTTCCACATCGCAGCTCTTAACTTTCAGGTCTGCAAGGTCGCCTGAGCAGCATTCAAGCGTTCTTACAGGAATATCAAGTGTACGGAAGAAATCTACAGTATTCTGCCAGAGTTTGTCATACCATTCCTTGGAGTCTTCAGGCTTGCAGACAACGACCATTTCCTGTTTTTCAAACTGATGGACACGGTATAGGCCTCTTTCTTCGATACCATGTGCACCGACTTCTTTACGGAAACACGGACTATAGCTGGTCAATGCCTGAGGAAGCTGATCTTCTTTCAGAATCTGGTTGATAAATCTGCCTACCATAGAATGTTCCGATGTACCGATCAGATACAGATCTTCTCCTTCGATCTTGTACATCATATTTTCCATTTCCTTAAAGCTCATAACGCCTTTTACTACATCACCGTGGATCATGAACGGAGGAATAAAGTAAGTAAATCCTCTGTTGATCATAAAATCACGTGCATAGGAAAGAATAGAAGAATGCAGTCGTGCAGCGTCACCCTTTAAATAATAGAATCCATTTCCGGATGTACGTCCGGCAGCTTCCAGATCAAGGCCATCAAGATTTTCAAGAATGTCTGTATGATATGGAATTGGGAATTTCGGAACAAACGGATCTCCGAACTTTTCGATTTCAACGTTTTCCGAATCATCTTTACCGATCGGAACGGTAGGGTCGATGATATTTGGAATTACCATCATTCTCTTATTAATTTCTTCAGCTAATTCAGCTTCTTTTTCTTCCAGTACATCAATCTCGTTTCCGATTTCTTTTACCTGGGCTTTTACTTTTTCCGCTTCTTCCTTCTGACCGGTCTTCATCAATCCGCCAATTGTCTTAGAAATACGGTTTCTTTCTGCGCGAAGCGAATCACCTTTTGTTTTTGATGCACGGTATTCTTTATCCATTTCGAATACTTCATCAACAAGCACCAGTTTTTCGTCCTGAAACTTCTTCTTAATGTTTTCTTTTACAAGTTCTGCGTTGTCCCTGATAAGATTAATATCGATCATATATCCTCCTTATAATGAAAAAACACCATCCGTAAGGGACGATGTTATCGCGGTACCACCCTAATTATCATAATTGTTTCACGTGAAACAATGTGTGATCTCTCTGCGGCATAACGGACCGGACCGGGAATGATTGGTTCCACTCCGGGATGGATTTCCTGATATATATTGATTAACTCACATCACCCGTTAACTTTCTGAACAATATATAAAAGTACTTGTTCCCTTCATCGTATTTAGAAATATTTTAATCAGTCCTTATAATATTTGTCAAGGAATATATGAGTGTGCTAATATAATAAAAACTACAAGCTTCAAACATAAATTAATATATTTTACACGGCAATTAATACAAATAAATCATTTTTCAATGAAGTAAGGAGATTTTTATGGACGCTGCTGAGCAGTACAAAAAGAAGCTTGAGTACAACAATACTTATAACAAGAATACATATCGTTCATTTTCTGTTCGTTTCAACAAAAAAACTGAAGCCGATATCATTGAATGGCTTGAATCAAAAGAAGGGGTAAAAAACTATATTATTTCCCTGATCGAGTCTGATATCAAAAAAGAAAAGAAAAAGGCAGAAAGAAAAGCTAAAAAGAAGTAACTTCAATAATCATGCGTGAATGTAAAAGATCAGGAGTAATTACTCCTGATCTTTTCTTTCTTCTTCCTCTTTTTCTTCCGGATCCAGAATAGTAACAGTAGATACTTTCTGTTCACCTTTTACTTTGATGACATATACACCCTGGGTATTTCTTCCCTGTTTCGGTACCTGTGTCAGCGAGATGCGGATGATAATTCCTTCATTGGTCATGATCATGCAGTCTTCATCGCCGTTTACAGCCTTCATGCATACAAGATTACCGGTTTTTTCAGATACATTCAGTGCCTTGACACCTTTAGCACCCCGGCTGGTAATACGGAACTGTTCAATATCCGTAATCTTGCCAAATCCGTTTTCAGTAAAGGTCATTACGGAACTGCCTTCCTGGTTGGTGATCATGCCTATAACATAACCGCCGTCAGTATTAAATCCCTTAACACCTCTTGCAATCCTGCTCATCGGACGGACAGCTTTTTCCGTGAATCTTACAGCTTTGCCGTTGCTGCCGGCAATCAGGATCTCATCACTGCCGGATGTACCCTTAACATCAACGAGTTCATCATCTTCATTCAGCTTGATCGCGATCTTGCCGTTTCTGTTGATACTCGCGAACTCTGCGACCTGTGTCCTCTTGACGATACCCTGTTTTGTTACGAAGAACAGATATTTAGCCTCATCGTCTTTGGAGTAGGGGACAAATGCCTTGATCTTTTCATTCCTGTCGATCTGCAGCAGATTTACTACCGGAATTCCTTTGCTTGTACGGCTGTATTCCGGAATATTGAAGCCTCTGACCCTGTAAACTTTACCGCTGTCAGTGAAGATCAGCAGGTTATCGTGTGTGGACATGCTGATGAACTGTTCGATGACATCATCTTCATGCAGTTCCATTCCCTTGATGCCTTTGCCGCCTCTGTTCTGTACTCGGTATGTATCAGTTGTCATACGCTTGATATAACCGTTTTTCGAGAGGGTAATGACAATATTCTCTACCGGGATCAGATCTTCATCTTCCATATCGATATCCGCATCGATGATTTCACTTCTTCTCGGTGTCGCATATTTGTTCTTAATTTCTGTCAATTCCGTAATCAGAATTTCATCAATACGTTCCTGATGTGCAAGAATATCTTCAAAATCCTGAATTTTCAGAAGCAGATCCTGATATTCATTCTCGATCTTTTCGCGTTCCAGACCGGTAAGTCTTCTGAACTGCATATCCAGGATCGCTTTTGCCTGGATCTCATCGAGGGCGAAGCCCTCCATAAGTCTTCTCATAGCTTCATTCGGATCTTTGGAACTGCGGATCGTATGAATAATTTCATCCAGATTGTCTACCGCAATGCGCAGACCTTCCAAGATGTGGGCTCTGTCTTTTGCTTTCTGCAGGTCATACTGTGTTCTGCGGACAATGACATTCTTCTGATGATCGATATATCCTTTGATCATTTCGATCATTGTCGCCTGATGCGGTGTCTGTCCGAACAGAACGACATTGTTGACACCGAAATTGGACTGGAGAGGGGAGAGCTTATACAGCTGGTTCAGCAATACTTCCGGCTGTGTATCCTTCTTCAGGTCCATTACAATACGGACACCGTCCATATTGGATTCGTCACGCAGATCAGTGATACCTTCGATCATTTTGTCACGCGCAAGTGCCGCAATACGTTCCACCATGGATGCTTTATTTACCATGTACGGAATTTCCGTGACAATGATCCTGGATTTTCCGTTCGGCATGGATTCGATCCTGGTCTTTGCACGCATGATCACGCTGCCGCGGCCGGTCTCAAAGCCTTTTTTGATGCCTGATCTGCCGAGTATATAACATCCTGTCGGGAAATCCGGTCCTTTGATATACTGCATCAGTTCCGTCACGGTAATATCCGGATTGCGCAGTACGGCAATGACACCGTCGATCGTTTCACCGAGATTGTGCGGTGCGACATTCGTAGCCATACCGACAGCGATTCCCATGGAACCGTTGACGATCAGGTTCGGAAAGCGGGCAGGGAGGACAGTCGGTTCTTCATCTTCGCCGTCATAGTTCGGCATCATATCGACTGTTTCCTTATCCAGATCCCTTAACATTTCCACAGCGATCTTGGACATACGGGCTTCCGTATAACGCATCGCCGCTGGTCCGTCACCATCCATGGAACCGAAGTTTCCGTGTCCATCTACGAGGACTTCACTCATATTCCACGGCTGTGCCATATATACCATTGCGCCGTAAATGGAAGAGTCACCATGCGGATGATATTTACCCATGGTATCACCGACGATACGCGCGCATTTGCGGTACGGCTTATCCGGTCCGTTATTCATCTGGTCCATGGAGAACAGGATCCTTCTCTGAACAGGTTTCAGTCCGTCCCTGACATCGGGAAGTGCTCTCGCAACGATAACAGACATTGCGTAGTCTATGAAATCCCGCTTCATCTCACGGGTCATATTTGTTTCGGTTATTTTGCCGGGATCAAAATTATCGCTGTCAAAATCCATAAAATCATCTTCATATGCCATAATCTGCCTCCCTTAAATATCCAGAGTCGCGAACCGTCCGTTTTCAATAATGAAATTCTTACGCGGTTCTACTTCTTCACCCATCATGATGCTGAAATACTGGTCTGCCAGTTCCGCATCATCCACATTCACACGGATCAGTGTACGATTTTTCGGATCCATTGTAGTTTCCCACAGCTGTTCCGCATCCATTTCACCGAGACCTTTATATCTCTGTATGCTGAGCCTGTCGCCCATTTCAGCACGGATCTGGTTCATCTGTTCTTCCGTATATGCGTAGCGCACTGTATTGCCTTTCTGTGCTTTGTACAGAGGCGGTTGTGCAATATAAACGTATCCCTGTTCGATTACCGGTCTCAGATAGCGATAGAAGAACGTTAACAGAAGGATACGGATATGGGAACCATCTACGTCCGCATCGGTCATGATGACGATCTTGTGATATCTCAGCTTGGATGTATCGATCTCATCCAGTACACCGCATCCGAATGCAGTGATCATGGATCGGATCTCCGCATTTTCAAATACACGGTGCTGTCTTGCTTTCTCCACATTCAGGATCTTTCCCCTGAGCGGCAGGATCGCCTGATAATGCGAATCTCTCCCGTTCTTTGCGGATCCCGCAGCGGAGTTACCCTCTACGATATAGATCTCGCAGACGGACGCGTCTTTTGAGGAACAATCCATCAGTTTACCCGGAAGGGAACTGATTGAACTTAACGCTGATTTTCTGGTCGCTTCCCTTGCTTTCTTCGCAGCCATTCTGGCCTGGGACGCAAGTGTTGCCTTTTCCATGATCAGTTTTGCCTGATCCGGATTTTCCATCAGAAAACGTTCCAGCTGCTTACCAAATATACTGGAAACGACTCTGCGTACTTCCGTATTACCTAATTTGGTTTTCGTCTGTCCTTCATACTGCGGGTCCGGATGCTTGACGCTGATGACAGCTGTGATGCCTTCCTTGCAGTCATCAGAAGTCAGATTGTCATCCTTTTCCTTCAGGAACTTGTTTTCCCTTGCGTACGCGTTGATCACACGGTTCAGGGCAAGACGGAATCCTTCTTCATGTGTGCCGCCTTCAACTGTATTGATGTTGTTGCAGAAAGTATATACATTCGGATTATAGCCGTCGTTATACTGTACAGCGACTTCCACTTCGATATTATCCGCAGCACCTTCGCTGTAAATAATATCCGGATGGATCTTTGTCCTGTTCTTGTTCAGGAATTCCACATACTGCTTCAGTCCGCCTTCAAACAGGAATTCATAATGCTGTTTCTTTTCTTCTTCTGCACGCTCATCGTTGAAAATCAGTCTGATTCCCTTATTTAGGAATGCCAGCTGGCGGATACGGTCACGAAGCGTATCGTGATCATATACCGTTGTTTCCGTAAAGATCGCAGGATCAGCTTTAAAACGTACTTCAGAACCATGCTCCGAAGGATCGCATTCACCGATGACCTCAAGCGGTTTTACAGCATGTCCGCCGTTCTCAAAACGAACATAGTAGATCTTGCCGTCATGAAATACGCGAACTTCCAGCCATTCGCTCAATGCGTTTACAACAGACGCGCCGACACCGTGCAGACCGCCGGATACCTTATAGGCACCGCCGCCGAATTTGCCGCCTGCGTGCAGTACCGTAAAAATCGTTTCAATCGTGGATTTTCCTGTTTTTTCGTTTACGCCGACCGGCATGCCGCGGCCGTCATCACGTACTGTTATGACATTATCCTTATCAACCGTGATCGTGATCGTGCTGGCATATCCAGCCATGGCTTCATCGATACCGTTATCGACGATTTCCCACACGAGGTGATGCAGACCTTTTTCCGACGTAGAGGCAATATACATACCAGGACGTTTTCTGACTGCTTCCAGACCGTCCAGTACCTGTATATCAGAATCATCATATGTGGCTTTCGCCCGCATATCATATTCCGTATTGAATTCCATTTCTTCACTCATATCAGATGCCTCCTGTTATTTCCGTAATACTGCCGTTTTCCACACGGAACTGCTTCATAGGTATATGCCTGATAAATTCCGGCAGCTCCGTAGCGGTGATCAGACACTGGTATGGCTCACTGACCAGTTTCAGCAGCCGTTTCTGCTTTTCCGTGTCCAGTTCACTCAATACATCATCCAGCAATAATACCGGCTTTTTCCGTGTCTTTGCTTCAATATATTTCATCAGTGACAGTTTGAATGCCAGCAATGCCATTCTCTTCTGTCCCTGGCTTGCCGTCTGTACAAGATTTCTGTCATTCATCATGAACAGGATATCTTCATGATGAATACCGAAATTTGTAACCCGGTATTCCAGATCCTTTTTTCTGGATTCTTCATGTTTCCGGATCAGATTCTCTTTTGTGATATCTTCTTCCAGTGCACACTTATAAACAACTTTCAGATCTGTGTTATCAGAAGAAAGCGCATAATAGAATTTTCCGATATGAAGATTGATCATATCGACGAATTTCTTTCTTTCACGGATGATATATTCTTCCGCTTCCGACATCTGCTCATCCAGGATGCGCAGATATAGATCATCGATCCTCTGCTGCTTCAGAAGCAGGTTTCTTTCCTTCAGGAAGTTCTGAAATCTGTTCAGGGAAAGCAGGTATTCCACAGATACTTTTGTGATCTCCTGATTCATCATCCTTCTTCTGTCACGCGGCTGATCATTGAATATCCTGAGATCATCCGGCGCAAACAGGATCACATTCAGAAGACCGATAAATTCACTGCTTTTTTTAACAGGCTGGTGATAAACAAAAAGTGTTTTCCCTTTAGGATGGATAACAGCTTCGATTTTCCTGTCTCTATCATCCGTAAATACGCATTTAATATCCGCAAAAGGCGCATCATGACGGATCAGTTTCCTGTCATCCGAGATCCTGTGGCTTCTTGTGAGGGAAAGATAAACGAGACTTTCAAGAATATTTGTTTTGCCCTGCGCATTTCTTCCGGTAAGAACATTCATGCCCGGATCAAAATGTACTTCAGCGTTTTCGTAATTCCTGAAATTCCTCAGACGAAGTGATCTGACGATCATTCGATCACATACCTCTTTCCGTTAACCGTGATGAGATCGCCGGGGTATAATTTCTTTCCCCGTCTGTTTTCAGATTCACCGTTTACATAGATTTCAAGTTCCTTGACAAGGTGTTTTGCCTCACCGCCGGACATGGCGATTCCGCTGATTTTCAGGAACTGCTGCAATGTAATGAAATCTGTCTCAATCTTCATCCGAATACTCCTCTTTCAAGCCCGCAAAAAAGCAATATAATTATACCATAAAAAGCGCTGTTTTTCCTTTATTTATCGTACTTTTCGGGACTTTTCCACATAGAAAAACAAGAATAAAAATCAATGAAAAATATGTTCTGTTTTAAATGGCTGATCATGGGCAAAAATGATGAATTTTTTATTCATTTTCATCAAAAAAAGAACGTCATTTCCGACGTTCTTTCATGCATGCATTAATTTACCAGATAATGATTCTCTTATCTTCCGGAATATACATCTGATCCGTATCTTTTACACCGAATGTTTCATACCATTCCGGGAAATTTCTGACCTGGATATTGGCTCTCAGCTTATTCGGTGAATGCACATCATTCTTCAGAAGGAACTGTGTATATTCGTCCCTGCATTTCAGACACCAGACTTTTCCCCAGTTACGGAAATATTCTCCATAGTCAGCGCCTTCTGTCTGATGCATGATCTCCAGCGTAACAGCCATACCGCCGTTATCCGCGATATTTTCACTGACTACCAGTTCGCCGTTGACTTTTCCGCCGCAGAATTCAATGCCGTCCCACTGTTCGATCATATCCTGTGTCAGTTTTTTGAAGGATTCCTGATCAGTATCGCTCCACCAGTTGTTCAGATTTCCGTTTTCATCAAAATGTGAACCGTTGTTGTCAAATGCATGAGATATTTCATGCGCAATAACTGCTCCGATTCCGCCGAGGTTCTCACTCGGTGTCTGACTCAGGGAATAGAATGGTTTCTGCAGTATCGCTGCCGGGAATGTAATATCATTGCGGCTCGGATCATAACATGCATTTACCATATGTCCGGGCATCAGCCATTCATCACGGTCTACCGGGATATTCAGACGGTTGAGATTTTCAAGCATTGCAATGCGGCATAAGTTTTCCATTGTCTGATAATAGGAATCTTCTTCATTGACTTTAAGCTGTTTGAAATAATCCCTTACTTTATCCGGATAACCCATTTTGATGGTAATTGTGGAAAGTTTGGCAATTGCCTTTTCCTTTGTCTTTTCTTCCAGGAAAGTATTCTTTCTCATACGGCTTTTATAGGTCTCAATGATCTTTTTAACCATGGAAGTGACATCTTTTCTGGCTTCATCACCGAAATATGTCTGTGCATAGTACACGCCTACCGGTTCGCTGAATACTTCCCCGACGGTCTGATATGCCTGTTTTTCCATCACAGGATCTTCCGTAACACCCATCAGCGCACGGCGGAACATTGTGGAATTGGATCTCAGCTCTTCTGAAAGATATGCACTCTTTTTCAGCAGCGTGCGTACATAAGCCCAGTGAATATATTTACTGTAGTTTTCTTCACAGAAATAACCGTTCATTTCACGGATCGCCTTCGGATCATAGACGATCGTATTTTCCGGAATCTGATCGCCGTAAAGCTTCTTCAGCAGGCCTTTCAGATCAAACGGTGCTGTATAGCCGCATACTTCCTCCAGGGGCATCGGATTGTAGTTATTGACATAATCTGCCCATTCCAGAGCGCTTTTTACTTTTCCTGCGATCAGTGCGTCATACGCAAGTGTATCATCAACATATGTTTTCTGATCTTCCTCATTCAGATCTGTGTATTTCAGCGCATTTTCAGCCATATTCCTGAATACACTGAGAAGCTGGTCACCTTCCGGTGTCCCGTAATATGTTGTATCCGGAAGAATGATATCCGGTCCGTTCAGAACAAGGGCGTTGGCAGATGTATTTTTCATATCTGCTTCAACAAAGATCTGAAACGGCATATATACACCTTTCAGCATCAGATCATATGCTTTTTCATTCAGTTCCTTTACTGATCCTGTACTTCTGATCTCTTCCAGAAGACCTTTGACCGGTTCAATACCTTCTCTATTTCTTCTTTCGGTATCAAGTATTTTACGGTACAGCTTCACTGCATCTTCCATACCTGTAATATCACTGTGTTTTTTTCCTTCCGCAAAATCTGCCAGATCACTCATCATGATCTTTTCGACACCTTCCGCAAGTACTTCAAAACCGCCGGTCCTGGGTTTGTCATCCGGAATAACAGCTGTTGCCAGCCATTCCCCGTTTACATTTTCAAAAAGATCATCCTGTATTCTTACTTTGTTTTCCATTTTGTTACCTCACTTACAATAAAATATCACAGAATATGAAGGACAGAAGAGTCCATTTCCTTAAGACTCCGGATTCCGGTATATCCCATCATTTCGGAAAGTTCCTCATTCATGCGTGTTACTTTCCTGATTACACCGTCCTTTCCGTCTTTCAGCAGTCCGGGAAGTATGCCTCTTCCTACAGATACCGCGTCAGCGCCGTTTGCGAGCGCTTTGAACGCGTCATAGCCGGTATCGATTCCGCAGTCGACGAACAGCTTCATTTTCGTGTCAGGCATTGCTTTCCTGATCTCCTGAAGGGCCAGGACAGGCGGAATGCCGAACGGCAGTCTGCCGTGATGATGTGAAATGAAGATACCGGCACATCCGGCTTTCTCACATTTCTCAGCATCAGATACGGAAAGCACGCCTTTTGCAATAAACGGTGTACTGCCGGCTGCTTTGACATATTCACACAGATCTTCATACATGACCGGGCCAAGATCGATTCCGTCAACGATATCATACTTGCCGTTTTTGCCGAAAACATGATCGATATCAACACCGACAGCAATGGCACCATGTGCTTTTGCAAAAGCGATCTGTTTCAGGATCTCGTTATGATCCTTGAAAGGCTTTATTATCCTTACCGTATCTGCACCGATATCTGCAATGGATGCATATTCATCATCCGGTTCCATGCCTACCCAGTTGACAAGATTCATTTCCTTCGCCGCAAGCGCGTATTCCTGCATCGGCGTTCTCCCAGTAATACCGACTTTATTCAGATGTGAAAAAGCAGGCATCATGATCGGGGAAGAATACTTTCTTCCGAACAGTTCCAGTGTCAGATCCGCTTCCAGCGCGTCAACGACCCGCATTTCTACGAGCATGCTGTCAAGATATTTCCGGTTGTGCATATTGGCATCAGCCGCGTTTCTTTCCGGTTCCGGGATCATTCCCTTTGGTCCGGGCCATTTTCTTTCTTCCATATTTTCACTTCCTTTCTGACTATTATACCGTAAAAAAGCTGCATCCTTCCCGAATGCAGCTTCTGTTCATTAATTGTATGTTCTTACAGGCAGTACCAGCTGCATGATGCTGTCATCATTCGGGTCCGCCAGAATGAAGGGACGCATCTCACCGGTAAACTGGATGAGGACTTCGTTTCCTCTCAATGCTTTTGCGGCACTCATCAGATACGGTCCGGAGAAGCTGATATCCAGCGGTTCACCTGTGAATTCACCGATCAGTACTTCACGGGATTCACCGATTTCCTGGTTTCTGTTTGTCAGAACCAGTTCATCCTGTGAACATTCCAGACGGTCAACTGTCATATTGTCATTCTTGATAAATGTTGTACGGTCGATCGCGGAGATCAGGTCATGACGGCTGATCTTCAGAACTCTTGTGAATTCACGCGGGATCAGGTTGTTTGTATCCGGATATACACCGTCCAGGAGTTTTGACTGGAACAGGATATCATCGGTAATAAACAGGACTTTTCTGTCATTCAGATATATGGAGATATCTTTTGTCTCATCTGTCAGGATGATGGAATTGATCTCATTCAGCGTTCTGGAAGGAATCGTGATATTGCATTCGATCTCGCTGCTGTAAGGAAGTACCTTCTTGGCCAGTCTGTAGGAATCGGTAGCGGTGCATTCCAGCTTTCCGTCACGGATGATGAAGTTGACGCCTGTCAGGACCGGCTTGGCTTCCTTCTGGCTTGTTGCGAAGTTTGTCTGCGCAATGATTTCCTTAAAGAGACCCTGGTTTAATACGAATTCTTTATTTGGTTTGGAAAAATCAATATTCGGATAGTTCTCCGGCTTCATGCCGTTGATCTTGAATTCCGCATGGTTTCCGGACAGCTTTGTCAGTGTTCCGTCGATGATCTCAATACGGATCTCTTCGGAATCGATCTTCCGGACGATATCCAGAAGATATTTTGTTTCTATAAGAGCTGCGCCGTCTTCAATAATATTCAATACCGGTTTTTCAGGATCATTTCTGAGTTCTTTGCGGATCGATATATCTGAATCACTTCCGGTCAGGATCAGGATGCCGTCTTTCGCTTCGATCTTGATTCCTCTCAGAGGTGCCTGCGGGGAATTCTGTGAAACGGCATGACTGACTGTCTGGAGCGCGTTGTTCAGTTCTGTTTTTGATACGGTGAAATTCATTTCTGCCTCCTGTAATAATATGAATATAAGCAACTATAGTTATTAAGACTGTGGATATTGTGGAAAACTCTTGAATATCCCTTAATACAGGCGATATTTTAGCATTTTTGCATGTGAATTAACAGTGAATAAAAATGTGGATAATCAGACGCCGATCAGTTTTTCGATATCGGAAACGGCTGTTTTGAATACCGGATCTGTCTTCAGCTGCTTTTCCACTTTCAGACATGCGCTGATAATTGTGGAATGATCACGCCCGCCGAATTCCTCGCCGATCTTGATATAAGGCATATCCAGCATTTTCCGGCACAGATAGATGGAAATATGCCGGGCATTAGCAATATTCTTTGTCCTGGTCTTGGATGTGATCTGCTGTTTTGTAAGACCGTAGTAATCCGCGACCGCCTTGATGATGGATCGCGGTGACATACCGTTCTTATCCGATACAACGACCTGGTTCTTCAATGCATTCATAACGGTTTCAAAACGGATGATACCGCCGTCCGGCTGGAATTCAATGGCATAGAACAGGACACGGTTCCAGGCACCTTCCAGTTCCCTGACATTTCCTGAGAAATTGGAAGCGATATAGGCAAGTCCCTGTTCATCGATATCGTCAATGCCGTAACCGTTGGATTCGATCTTTTTCTGCAGGATCGCCAGGCTGGTTTCAAATTCCGGGGAATCGATGCCGACGGATAATCCGCTGGAGAACCGGCTGATCAGCCTTTCTTCCAGTCCTTTGATCTCCCGCGGCTGCCTGTCAGAGGCAATGCATACCTGTTTGCCGTTGTTGACAAGTTCGTTATAGATCGTAAAGAAGATCTCATGTGATTTTTCCTTGCCTGCAAGGAACTGGATATCATCCACCAGAAGCAGGTCAAGACTGTACATATAATGTTTGAAATCTTCTATTTTTCCTTCCTGGATCGCTTTGACAACGGTCTCTACGAATTTCAGTGATTCAGTGTAATATATTTTTTTGTTGGGATCAGTCCGTTTTACTTCATTGGCAATTGCCATCAGAAGATGTGTTTTTCCGAGTCCTGAATTTCCATAGATAAATAAAGGATTAAAGAATCCGCCCGGATTCAGGGCACAGGCCAAAGCAGCAGCCTGGCTTTCCTTGTTGCAGTCCCCTACAACAAAATTTTCAAATGTCCTGTCCTTCTGTACAGGCATGGACATGAAGTCGTTTTCTGTATATTTTTTAACAACATTATCGATTTCCGATAATTTGGGAAGCTCGGAAGATAAACATATTTCCACAATCAGCGGGTGATCCAGATTCAGCACATCTATGAATGCGTTGCTGATAATATCATGCTGGCTGCGCAGCACTTCCTTCGTGATAATGCTTCCTACCACAATGATCACCTTTTCCTGGTTCAGCTCATAGATACTGCTGGGCTCATAAAAAGTATCGATCATAGGTGAAGTTACATATGTGCTGCTGCGTAAATATTGAAGAATATCATTCCACACTTCGATATAAAACTGATCTCTTGTGCGCGTCATAAAAAACTCCGTAATATTAACTTGTATCGTTATTCTACGACTATATTTTTATGATTTCCA
>CADBPK010000076.1 GCA_902796465.1 uncultured Erysipelotrichaceae bacterium
GTATTTCTTCCGTTTGAACCGGAACTCAGAGTTCGTCTGGTTTTTGCCTGGAAGCAATATCGTCCCCTTTCACGGGCATCAGCTGCTTTTCTGGAAGAAATAAAGAAAATGAGGTCCCATACCGAAACCCGATGAGATCCTGATGGAAACGCTTTATACGATCTGTTTTTCCGAATGAAACCGATATCTTAAGAAACGGATATTGATAAGTCTGAAAAAATGAGTAAACTGAATTAAGTGCTGAAAAGCATTGAAACGGAGGAAAGAAACAATATGAAACGCAATAGAATTGCGGCTATCTTAGCAGCATCTGCACTTGCGATGAGCATGGCCGCATGCTCAGCAGCAAAAAAAGCTGAAGAAGCAGCGAATACAGACACAAATAAGGCTGCTATCGTAGGTTCCTGGCAGCTCAGCAAAGTTCTCGTTTCTGAAACTGAAGGCGAAAATCCGATTGAAGTACAGGAAGCAGATCACGCATCCCTTTTCGGAGAAAAGGAAAATGTCTACACATTCAATGAAGACGGAACAGGAACTTTCGTTACTGTCGACGGACCGGATAAGATGGAAACACCGGTTAACTGGAAAACTGATGAAAACGGCAGCTATACTGTTACAGCGGCAGACGCTGTATCTTCAGACGCAGAAACCTATATCTATGATCCGGCTGAAGATATCCTGATGAGAGAATATATAGGCAGCGATCCGTATATGCACGTAGTGACTGTATTTGCCCGTCAGTAAATCACCATAATCTGAAATGTTTCAAAACAAAGACCAGCTGTGACAGCCGGTCTTTTATAGTTTTCCAGTTATTCCGGCCCTACTGCGGTGCGGTCAGCCTGCGCTGCTGAACCCGGAGAGCGATGAAGCACAATATGATCTGCATTACCGTTGACATCGGAATACCGAGTCCAATGTAAAACAGCGAAACAGGTCTTAACCTGCTGAAAAACCATGCGGCAGGAACGCGGATCAAAAAAGCCGCGGCAATGCCCTGTATCATAATGAACGTTGTCATTCCCATACCGTTGAAGTAACCGATAAAGCAGAACAGGAAACAGGTAAGCAGACAGTCAATACCGTATGCTTTCAGGTAATCTGCAGCTGCGCGGATGACCTCAGAATCTGCCGAAAAAAGCGAAGCAAGCAGATCACCGTGAAAGAACGAAATGAAAAACATTACGACACCGAATAATGTGGATGTTCCGACAGCAAGCCAGAGAGCTTTTAAAGCGCGGTCATACTTGCCGGCGCCTTTATTCTGCGATGCGAACGCTGACATGGACTGCATAAATGAACTTGGTATCAGCATGATAAATGTACATACACGTTCCGCCACACCGACACCGGCCGAAGCAGTCACACCAAGTGTATTGACGATGGCAAGAATGATCAGAAATGAGATCCCGACAAGAAAATCCTGCAGTGCGATCGGCACTCCAAGGATAACAATATGTCGTACGATTTCTTTATCAAGCCTGATCATACCCCGGTTCATTTCAAATGGAAGTCCGCTGGTCCGGATCAGGAACAGGGAAATAATGACGCCGAGAAGCTGTGCCGCGACAGTTGCGGCCGCCGCCCCTGAAGCACCCATGCGAAAGACCTTTACCAGGAGAATATCCCCTGCCACATTGAAAATACTGGCAATGAGTACTGTGATCATCGGCGTCCTGGAATCACCGAGACCGCGGAATACAGCCGCAATGAAATTGAATCCGACAATGGCCAGCGAGCCGCTTCCGCAGATCAGCACATATAACCGGGTCAGCTCAAACGCCTCCTCCGGGGCATGCAGGATCTGTGTAATACTTCCCGAAAACAGCACTATAACGACAGTCAGAAAAGCACCTATAGCCGCAAAAAGAACGATTCCGCAGCCGATGACCTTTCCGCCGCTTTCCATTTGGCCTTCGCCGATCCGCTGTCCCAAAAGGATCGTCAGTCCCATGGCAAAGCTGGTTACAAGACCGGTAATTGTCATCATGATCTGGGACCCGGTTCCTACGGCAGATACATCCGCTGGAGAGGAAAACTGACCGACGATGGCCAGATCGATTGCGCCGTACAGTGCCTGCAGAAACAACGCAAGAAGTACGGGCACCGCAAACTGCAGCAGCGGTTCAACTATTTTCCCTTGTGTAAAATCAATATGCCGTTTCATGATATTGCTTTCCCCTCCATATACCATTATTGAAAAAAAGCCGGACAGACGCAGATATCTCAATCTGCCATCTTATCCAGCTTGCTGTTTCTCTCTGAACAGCTCACCCTCCGATGAACATCGTAATTATATAGGACTGCACCATTCAGAGTCAACGCTCATTTCTGTTACTTATTCAGGTAGAAATGACCGGTAAAATATCTGCAGA
>CADBPK010000077.1 GCA_902796465.1 uncultured Erysipelotrichaceae bacterium
AATTTCGTTCCTTTCTTTGCCATATAGAAAAATCCTCCTGTACTCTAAGTGTACAAGAGGATAATCCCCGGTTTTTAATGACTGTCCCATTTTACTGGGGCAGTTCAATACTCCGGTTTTGTCAGATTAATCTTCAGAGATCGTTCCGGTCAGGGTGACCTTGAATTCCTTTGTTTCTCCTTCACGGTCGACTTTCAGATCCAGGATGTCGCCGGCTTTTTTGTCCCGCAGTACTTTGGAAAGATCCGTATAACTGCTGATCGGGTTTCCGTCAGCTTCGATAATGCGGTCATATGACTGCAGACCTGCAGCTTCAGCGCCGGATCCCGCGATAATATCGGTAATATAGAGACCTGCTTCGTATCTGCCGGTTTTCTGTCCGACTTCCTGCAGGTATACGCCGATGGTTGCGCGGTTTGTTACGCTGCCGTACTGGATCAGCTGATCTGCCACTTCCATGGCGGTGTTTACAGGGATGGCAAATCCCAGACCTTCAATGGTGGAACCGCTGCTCGTTAAGCCGGAATCCTTGGCATTGACAATACCGATCAGGTTTCCGTTTCCGTCGAACAGTCCGCCGCCGGAGTTGCCGCTGTTGATGGCGGCGTTCGTCTGGATGACTTCCATGGATTCATTGCTGATGACGACTTCACGGCTGGCAGCGGAGATAATGCCGTTGGTTACTGTGCCGCCCAGTGTACCGAGCGGATTGCCGATGACGACTGCGGTATCACCGACCTGAATCTTGGAAGAATCCCCGATCGTAGCCGGCACGAGATTTTCAGCATTGATCTTGACGATGCCGATATCAGCTTTTTTATCAGAACCGATCAGTTCAGCTTCATATTCTTTGCCGTCAAACAATGTGACAGTGATCTTCGTTGCATTTTCCACGACATGATGGTTTGTGATGATATAGCCGTCGGCGGAGATGATAACACCGGAGCCGGCTCCCTGTGCGGTATAAGAACCTCCGAAGGGACCCCAGCCGCCTTCCTGTTCGCTTTCAACAAGGATTTCAACAACACTCGGAGATGCTTTTGCGGCGATCTGCTGGAGCGACATCACACCGGAAGAAGTACTCATATTAGACGGTGTGCTTGTACCCGGATCAGCAGTTGTGTAAACAACGCTCGTTCCGGATGATCCAAACAGTTTCGTGGCAAGGAATCCGCCGCTGAATCCGCAAAGCAGTGAGAGGATGCAGCAGATCAGGATCGTCATTGCCGAATTATTGCGTTTTTTTCTGACCGGTGCTGCCGGTGACGGGGCAGCCGCCGCTGCCGGTTTATTCATGACCGAAATCTTCAGAGGTTCCGTATCTTCTGACAGTAAGTCTTTTTCATTTTCCTGATATTCACTCATATCTAAATACCTCCTGACATCTGAAATAATAAGAACGAAATGTGAAATCTGAGTGAAGACTGCAGATATTTTTTAAGAATTCTGGTCTGTTTTCAGTTCTTCGATTGAAAGGCCGGAGATCGGGGCGTAATCAGAGATCCTGTTGCCCTGGATTTCAAGATGCTTCAGTTTCGTCATATTTTTCAGTGCACTGATATCGGAGATCCAGTTATGGGATAAATCCAGATACTCCAGACTGACCAGTTTTTCCAGGGGGCTTATATCATAGATGCCAATGATATAGGCATTGAGTTCAGTCAGATTGACCAGGTTCCTGAGCGGTTCAAGATCACGCACGTAGGTCTTGCTGATATCAAGACTGGTCAGTGATGTCAGTCCTTTAATCGGGGATATATCTGTCAGGGTACCGTTTTTGGAGAGATCCAGACTTTCCAGTTCTTTAAGTGAAGACAGCGCAGACACATTGGTGATCATGTTGTCACCGGCATCCAGTGTTTTCAGATTCTGAAGCTGTTCCACAAAGGCGATGCTGGAACAGTGATTTTTTGAGATATCCAGCAAGGTCAGGTTCTGCAGTTTTGATATATCCGCAAAACTGCTCGTTCCGATCCCGGACATCCGCAGTTTCTCCAGACTTTCCAGTTTGGTTACGGAACGGATATCTGTTACGGGATTGCCGCTGATATCGAGATATCTCATCGCGGTAAGAGATTCCAGAGGCTTCAGGTCTTCAACACCCGTATTGCGCGAAACCAGCTTTTCCAGCGTCGGGATCTCGGCAAGAGGGGAAATGTCGGTAATACTGTTTCCGCTGATGTAGAGTTCTTTCAGATTCGGCAGGGCAGTCAGCGGACTCAGATCTGTAAATGAGCCGTTTCTGATATCCAGAGATTCCAGCTGACTTATTTCTGCCACTGAGGAAAGATCCCGCATGGAATCGCTTTTCAACGTCAGATCACGAAGATCTTTGACGTATTTCAGAGCGGAAGCGTCCTTGATGTTGTAGCCGCTGAGATCCAGTGTGTCCAGTCCGGCTACATTGCTTTGACGGATCGGCCCGCTTTCGATACCGGTTGCCTGGCGCATCGCTCTTTCCAGAGATGCATCATCCCAGTTGATCGCCTTGTCATCATTACCGATCAGACCGCACCCGGACATCATAGTAATGAACAGAAAACCGGCAAGTGTTTTTCTGAGATTAACTTTGTATTTCGTTTTCATATCTATATTCAATACTCCTGTATATTATTTTTGCAATAAAGTCATTATACGCCTGAAAAAGGAAAATGAAGGGATGAGTATTATTAAGAAATAAAAAAGATGCAGTTCAGTGAACTGCATCACTTTTTGAGGGCAAGTCCGTATACGGCTCCGACAGCGCCGCCAAGGATATGTGTGAGCTGTGAAATGCTGTCTGTCAGCATAACGCCGTCATAGATCTGCTGTCCGATGTAGAGAAAGGCAACCAGTATCGTAGTGACAGGGATACCTTTTCCCGTTCCGGTCACGGATGCGAGAAGAATGAAGGCGAATACAACACCGCTGGCACCGAGGAGCGAGGAAGTTGACAGGAGAATATGTGCGAGGCCGGTAATGAATGCCGTTACCCCGATGACTTCAAGAACTGTACGGCTTCCGTATTTTTCTTCCAGGATCGGTCCGAGGAGGAGAAACAGCAGCATATTATTCACATAATGACCGTAATCCGCGTGACCAAGCACATGGGTGAACAGACGGACATAGAACAGCGGATCCTTCAGGGAACCGCGGTATACACTGAACAGAAGGGCGGTCGAAGCGCCGTGCGTCAGATATCCGGCGATCAGGGATCCGAGGGATATCAGCGCGAAAGATAAAATAACGGGTGAATTAAAACTGATCTTTTTCATGTTCAATATCATAGCACGTTGAAACAGTTTTTTCCGTGAAATGTTGTATACTGGTATGGAATTGAGGTAGTGCTATGTCAAAGAAAAAGAAAAAAGGACCAACAAAGAAAAGAGTTGAAAATAAACCGGATCTTTCACCTGTAACGAATCCGTCGCTGAAAGAAGCGATCGCCGCACTGAAAGAAGGCAATACACCGGAGAAGCAGGAAAATCTGACGAAAGAGCTGAAAAAAGCAAGACTGCTGGCACCGTGTGATATAGACCTGGATCCGGCAGGAAAGGATAAACTGCAGATCAAGGCAAACCAGGTACGGTTTTTCCTGATCACGACGAATGACGGAAAATCGTTCTTCCCGGCTTTCACCGATGCGGAAGAAAGTTCCAAAATGTCTTTCGGTGACAAGGAAGCCCGCAATATCGTCAGGACGATCCAGGACTATGACAAGATGCTGCAGGATCCCAACAACAAGGCGGAAGGAATCGTCATCAATCCTTCCACAGACAACATCGTCATCCCGAAACCGCTTCTCGGTGTGATCACCGGCCGGATCAAACAGGCTCCGACACCCGCTCCTGTACAGAAAAAGCCGACAGGCCTTTCCGCAGGTGCACCGGTCAATGCTATTTACAGCGAACCGGCCGTATATCCGACCAAGATGGTCAATGCGGTCTATGATGCGTGTGAAACGATACCTTCCATCTCCCGTGTCTGGCTGAAACAGAAAACAGCCGGATCGATGATGGCATTCTATCTGCCGGTGGAATGCGATGAAAATGATCCTGCAATACTGGAAAAACTGCGTGAGGCGGCTGAACCTCTCGCGAAGGAGATCCCTTTGGAATTTGTATTCTATACAAAGGAAATCGAGGAGAAGATCATACAGGGCGCTTTTGCGCTGTATGACAGGGAACTGGGTATCTGATGGAAATCCGGACACTCGCACAGGAAGAAAAGAAAGACGCTCTGGCGCTTGCGGAAGAAGTATTCCTGAAACAGGATTCACTTGGCTATTCAGAAGAAGGAAGGGATTCCTTTCTTTCTTTTCTGAATGATCATGGTCAGGAACTGACGTATATCGGTGCTTTCAGGGAAACACTCTGCGGCATCATCGGATTCCGTCCGGATACATTCCATATCGCCCTGTTCTTTGTGAAAACTGAAGAACAGGGGAAGGGGATCGGGCATCTCCTCATGGAAACGATTAAAGATATCGCAAAAGAAAGAAACCTCGTCAGGATCACTGTCAACGCGGCGGAAACCGCTGTGCCGTTTTACCGGCAGCTCGGATTCACGGAGACGGACAGCCTGCAGGATCTCGGCGGGATCCGTTTCATCCCGATGGAATATCTGATGCAGAAGGAAGCACTCGGCCGGAAGGTAACGGTGATCATCGACCGTCCCTACGGCAGCCTGCATCCGTTTTATCCGGACACGGAATACACGTGCAACTACGGATATATAGAAGGAACAGACGCGCTTGACGGTGAATTCCAGGATGCGTATGTATATGGCCCCGAGGAACCGCTGGAGAAGTTTACCGGCACCGTGATCGGCATTGTATACAGGAAAAACGATATCGAAACAAAGTGGATCGTATCGGACAGGGATACATACGATAAACAGGATGTCATCAATACGATCGGATTTATTGAACAGTATTTCGATACACAGATCATATGGAAGTAGGGGAAACAAAGTTTCCTCTTTTTTGTTCACACAGAATTCATTTTTCATTCATGCAGAGCTCATTTTTCTTTTTTATTCTTTCCTCAGACAGAAAGGAAAGCACATATGTCTGAAAACAAAGAACAGTTCTTCCAGCGAACGGAAGACAAGTACGTGATCAATGAAGATCAGGCGGAAATGTTTCTGAAAGCCTGTGATGCATATATAAAAAAAGATCTCTATTATTCCTATACCGTGCACAGCCTGTATTATGACAGTCCCGGCAACGATC
>CADBPK010000078.1 GCA_902796465.1 uncultured Erysipelotrichaceae bacterium
CATGATCATCCGCGGCGGTGAGAACATCTATCCGAAGGAAATCGAGGAATTCATCTATACGCATCCTGCTGTAAAGGATGTGCAGGTCATTGCCGTACCGGACAAACGGTATGGTGAAGAAGCGCTTGCCATGATCGTGTTGAAAGAAGAAGGTGCTGTGACCGTTGAAGAAATGCGGGAATATATCATGTCGCATCTTGCGCGGCATAAAGTGCCTAAATATATCGAATTCACAGACGCGTTCCCGATGAACGCAGCCGGAAAAGTGCTGAAATATAAAATGCGTGAGGAAGCAGTTAAAAGATATCACCTGGAAACAGATTGACATTCTGTCGAACCGTGATATGATTGTAAACGATATTACACTCAAAGGCAGTGATGAAGACTGGCCGGATGCAGATGCGCAGAGAGAGTCGGTGGCTGGTGTAAACCGACGGCGAACATCCCAAGCCTATCACTTCGGAGCCGGTGGACCGAAAGGCATATGCTGAGTAGACTCCTCACGTTCAGCCACGTTACAGGCAAAAGGATTGCTGGATCCTGAGAGGCTCTTATGAGCAAATTGAGTGGTACCGCGGGTAAGTATGAAATACGCTCGTCTCAATGTTATTGAGGCGGGCTTTCTTTTTTCCAGGTGAATGCCGCATCGATTTCAAATCCAGACATAGAAGGGACAGAATATGAAAGCTGTTGAAAATGATTTAATGGAAGTAGCACTACGTATCCGTGAACTGCGTGAGATCTCCGGATACAGCCGCGAAGAAATGGCCGAAAAAACAGAGGTCAGAGTCGATCAGTATTACGCCTACGAATCCGGAAAACTGGATCTTCCGTTCTCCTTTATCCACAAATGCTCCATCGTGTTCGGCGTCGGCATGAGCGATCTCCTGGAAGGTCAGAGCGCCAGACTCTCATCCTATACGGTAACGAGAAAAGGCCATGGCCAGAATGCCGTTATGGAAGACGGCATTGCAATCCAGAATATGGCTCCGATGTTTGCCAACAAACTCGCTGAACCATATTATGTCCGTTATGAATATGATGAAAAGCTGCAGGATAAGCCGATCGAACTGACCAGGCATTCCGGCCAGGAATTCGACTTCATCATCAGCGGCCGTCTGAAGGTACAGGTCGGAAATAACATTGAATATCTGAGCGAAGGCGACAGTATCTATTACAACAGTTCCACTCCTCACGGCATGATCGCAGTTGACGGCAGAGACTGTCTGTTCGTTGCAATCGTTATTCCCGGAAATGATACGCATGAAGCACAGATCCGCAATACACTGATTCCTTCACGTGCCCATGACAGGCATCTGGAAATAGAAAAATTCGTGGAATGCAAAGAGAACCGTTACGGAGCCCTGGAAGAGATCAAATTCAAAAACGAAGACAAATTCAACTTCGCGTTTGATATCGTAGACGCTATAGCCCGGAAAGATCCGGAGAAGCTGGCAATGATCCATATTTCAAAGGATAAGACGGAAAGAAGATTTACTTACCGCGATATCCGCCGTGAATCCGCCAGGACAGCAAATTATTTCAAGTCACTGGGCATCAGGAGAGGCGACCGTGTCATGATCGTCCTCAAGCGTCATTACCAGTTCTGGTTTGCAATCCTCGGACTGCATAAACTTGGTGCTGTTGCCATCCCGGCGACAAGCCAGCTGCAGGCTCATGACTTTGTATACCGCTTTAAAACAGCAGGTGTCAGCGCGATCGTCGCGACCACGGAAGACGACGTACCGAATCAGGTCGATCTGGCACAGAAGGAGACCGGTTCGCTCAGGACAAAGATCCTTGTCGGCGGAAGCAGGGAAGGATGGCGGAACTTTGATGCGGAATACTCCATGTTTTCCACAAGATTTGCCCGTACGGAAGATTCCCCGTGCGGCGATGATACACAGCTCATGTTCTTCACATCCGGAACGACCGGTTATCCGAAGATCGCCGAGCATTCCTGCAAATATGCACTGGGACATTATATAACTGCAAAATACTGGCATGGTGTCAGTGATGAAGGCCTGCATTTCACGATCTCCGATACGGGATGGGGAAAAGCCCTGTGGGGTAAACTGTACGGACAGTGGATGCAGGAAGGTGCAGTATTTACATACGATTTTGATCGTTTCCATGCGGCGGATATCCTGCCGATGTTTGCAAAATACCAGATCACAACATTCTGTGCTCCGCCGACGATCCTGCGCATGCTGATAAAGGAAGACATTTCCAAATATGATTTCTCTTCCGTAACGCACATGACAACTGCCGGTGAAGCACTGAATCCGGAAGTTTACAAACAGTTTGAAAAAGCAACCGGCCTGCAGATCATGGAAGGCTTCGGCCAGACAGAGCTTACTCTGTGCATCGGAAATCTGATCGGCGGGACACACAAGCTCGGTTCCATGGGAAAACCGACACCGCTGTATGACGTGGATCTGATGGACCGTGACGGAAATCCGGTTCCTGACGGTGAACCGGGTGAGATCGTTGTACGGACGAAGGAAAAGGTTCCGTGCGGGCTGTTCAAGGGATACTACGGGGATCCGGCAGCCACCGAAGCAGTATGGCATGACGGATATTATCACACAGGTGATGAAGCTTGGCGTGATGAAGATGGCTTCTTCTGGTATATCGGACGGGTTGATGATGTTATCAAGTCTTCCGGATACCGTATTGGTCCGTTCGAGATCGAAAGCGTCATCATGGAACTGCCGTATGTGCTGGAATGCGGTGTCAGTGCCGTACCTGACGAACTGAGAGGTCAGATCGTCAAGGCAAGCGTAGTACTGGTCAAGGGAACAGAGCCTTCTGATGCACTGGTTAAAGAGATCCAGGATTATGTCAAGAAGAACACGGCACCGTACAAATATCCGCGTATCGTAGTATTCCGGGATTCCCTGCCAAAAACGATCAGCGGCAAGATTCAGAGAAATCTTTTGTAAGAGATTTCATGAAAATGAAAATTTTCTTGTACAATTGAAACAATTTGTTATAATTTCCTAAAGGCATTGAGCGGAAGCAGTAATTTCCCTCCTGTACTTAAAGAGAGTCTGTGGATGGTGGAAACAGACAGACAGAGGAAATGAAGTCGTCCGGGAGCCGTATTTCTGAAATATACAGTAGGAAATACCGCGTATACGCGTTACGTATTTGAGAAGCAAGCAAGGTGGTACCACGCACAGGCGTCCTTACATGGATGCCTTTTCTATATGCAGAACAGGAGTGATGATTATGGAACTCATAACCGGACTGGATTATAAAATACAGGAGATGGCGGCCCGAATCCGTGACCTCAGGGAAACGGAAGGATATACGCCTGAGGAAATGGCTCAGACGACCGGCGTCAGCGTCGATGAATATCTGGCCTGCGAAAGAGGTGAAAGCGATCTCAACTTTACATTTATCTATCGCTGTGCCCTGAAATTCGGCGTTAACGTCACAGATGTCATTGAGGGATACAGTCCGACGCTGCGCTCCTATACACTGACACGTGCCGGTTCAGGACAGAAGATATCCCAGGCGCACGGCATGACTTATTTCAATCTTGCCTACGCATTCCAGAACAGGATCGCCGAGCCGCTGTTTGTCCGCAGCATCTATGATGAAAGCGCACAGACAAAGGATATTGAGCTTACAAGCCATACCGGTCAGGAGATCGATATCGTTATCGACGGTTATCTGAAGGTACAGATCGGATCGCATTCCGAAGTTCTCGGTCCCGGTGACAGCATTTACTATGACAGTTCCACACCTCACGGCATGATCGCTGTCAGAGGACAGGACTGCACATTCTATGCGATTGTCCTCAATCCGGCGGGCGAACCGATTCCGGAACTGGCGCATTCACCGATCTATCAGGAAATCGTTGAACGTCAGGAAGATACCAAGCAGAGGATCTGGCAGAAATATATCGACGTCACCGAAAACGATGACGGCACACCGCAGACGATCCGCTTCAAAAATATCCAGAATTTCAATTTTGCGTTTGACCTCGTTGATGCGCTGGCAAGAAAAGATCCGGATAAGCTGGCAATGCTGCATATATCAAAAGATAAGACAGAACGCCGCTTTACATTCCGGGATATCAAGAGAGGTTCCGCCCAATGCGCGAACTACTTCAAGGCGATAGGGATCAAGAAAGGCGACCGTGTCCTTCTGGTTCTGAAACGTCATTATCAGTTCTGGTTTGCCATGCTCGGTCTGAACAAGATCGGTGCCATTGCGATACCGGCTACCAACCAGCTGCAGAAAAAGGACTTTGAATACCGTTTCCAGACTTCCGGAGCAAATACGATCATCTGTACAGCAGACGGCGACGTTGCACATCAGGTCGACATGGCCTGTGAAACATGCCCTGGTGTAAAGAATAAGCTGATCGTAAACGGTGAAAGGGAAGGCTGGAGAAACTTCGATGAAGAATATCTGATGTACAGCTCCCATTACAAGCGGACGGAAGATGCACCGGGCGGAGATGATCTGATGCTGATGTACTTCACATCCGGCACAAGCGGTTATCCGAAGATCGCAGCCCATAACTACAAATATCCGCTGGGTCACTTCCATACAGCGAAGTACTGGCATACTGTTGATACGAAAGGTCTTCACTACACCATATCCGATACCGGATGGGCAAAAGCCATGTGGGGCAAACTGTACGGACAGTGGCTTGCAGAAGGCGCGATATTCGTCTATGACTTTGACAGATTTGATGCCTCCGACATCCTGCCGATGTTTGCAAAATACCATATTACGACATTCTGTGCGCCGCCGACCATGCTGCGGATGATGATCAAGCAGGATATTTCCAAATATGATTTCTCATCCGTCAAGCATATGACGACTGCCGGTGAAGCGCTGAATCCGGAAGTATACAGACAGTTCGAAAAAGCTACAGGCCTCCGTATTATGGAAGGTTTCGGCCAGTCTGAATCCACGATGATCATAGGAAATATGGTCGGAGCACCGCATAAGATCGGCTCCATGGGCAAACCTGCCCCGATCTATGAAGTTGAACTACAGGACAGCGACGGCAGGGAAGTACCTGTCGGTGAAACCGGTGAGATCGTTATCAACCTGAAACACGGCCGTCCGCCGGGACTGGCAGTATTCTATTACGGCAACCAGGAAGAGACTGACGCGACATGGTATAACGGTTATTATCATACAGGTGATGTTGCCTGGCGTGATGAAGACGGTTTCTACTGGTATGTCGGCAGAAAGGATGATGTCATCAAGTCATCCGGCTACCGTATAGGTCCGTTCGAGATCGAAAGCGTCATCATGGAACTGCCGTACGTGCTGGAATGCGGTGTCAGTGCCGCACCTGATGAAGTCAGAGGCCAGGTCGTCAAAGCGAGCATCGTACTCGTACCGGGCAAGGAAGGCTCGGATGAACTGGTTAAGGAAATACAGAATTACGTCAAGAAACGTACTGCTCCGTACAAATATCCGCGTATTGTTGTATTCCGGGATGAGCTGCCGAAGACGGTAAGCGGAAAGATCAAACGGAATGAATTATAAACGGATCACGTTGCTAGGCGGACATTACGGCAGCGGCAAGACTAATATCGCCGTCAATATGGCGCATGAACTGAAAAGGCAGCATTCCTATACCGCGGTGGCTGATCTGGATATCGTCAATCCCTACTTCCGTACACTGGACAGCAGGGATGAACTGGAAGCGGAAGGAATCCGCATGATCGTATCCCAGTACGCCAATACCAATCTTGACGCCCCGGCATTACCGCAGGATATGTATGCGATCGTACATGACAAGGCGATGTATTCCATCGTGGATGTCGGCGGGGATGACCGCGGCGCTCTGGCGCTCGGCAGATTGTCCGGCATGATCGCCGAAGAAGACAATTATGACTTCTTTATGGTTATCAATAAATATCGTCCGCTGACCCCGGATCCCCAGTCTGTTATGGAAGTACTCGAAGAGATCGAGGAAGCAGGCAGACTGAAGTTTACGGGCATTATCAACAACTCAAATCTCGGCGCAGAAACAACGCCGGAAGATGTACTGAATTCCATGGCGTTCGCTGAAGAAGTTTCACGTCTCAGCGGTCTGCCGCTGGTACTTACGAGCTGTGAAGAAAAACTGTATCCGCTTCTGGAAGGGAAGATCGAAAACATGTTCCCGATGAAGCTCCAGAAACGGCCTGTTGAATAAGAGAAGGAAAGGAGAACGTATCAATGGCAAAGCTTACGTTCAGAGAGGATGAATGCAAAGGATGCGGATTATGCACAGACGCATGTCCGAAAGGGATCCTGAGGCTATCACCCGACAAAATCAACAAAAAGGGACATCATCCCGCAGAGTGCACTGACATGGATTCATGCATCGGCTGCGCATCCTGTGCGATCATGTGTCCGGACTGCATCATTCGGGTGGAAAGGTAAGGTGAAATGATGGCTGAAAAAGTTCTGATGAAAGGCAATGAAGCAATTGCTGAAGCTGCGATCCAGGCCGGATGCAGACATTATTTCGGATACCCGATCACGCCGCAGACGGAAATCGCCGCCTATATGGCAAAGAAGATGCCTAAGATCGGCGGTGTATTCCTGCAGGCAGAAAGCGAGATCGCCGCAATCAATATGGTTTACGGTGTTTCCTCCGCAGGCAAACGGGTAATGACATCATCCTCCAGTCCCGGTATCTCGTTAAAAAGTGAAGGACTTTCCTATCTGGCTGGTGCCGATCTGCCTGCACTGGTAGTCAATGCGCAGCGCGGCGGCCCCGGTCTCGGCGGTATCCAGCCCAGCCAGTCTGACTATTTCCAGGCAACACGCGGCGGCGGACATGGTGATTACCATATGATCGTCCTCGCACCGTCCAGCGTACAGGAAATGGCTGAACTGACCATCCGCGGTTTTGAACTCGCTGATAAGTACAGAATGACTTCCATGATCCTCGCTGACGGTACGATCGGCCAGATGATGGAACCTGTATCCTTCGATTTTGATATCAAGCCGCAGGTTGAAAAACCATGGGCTACGACCGGCACCAAGATGCAGAGAGAACACAATATCGTCAACTCTCTTTATCTGAAAGCCGAACAGCTCGAAAAGATCAATTTTGAACGTTATGAACGTTATAAAGAAGTACAGGAAAATGAAGCGCTGGCTGAAGAATATCTGACAGAAGATGCGGATATCATCATTGCTGCATTCGGAATTGCCGCAAGAGTATCCCGCAATGCTGTCAATGAAGCAAGGGCAAACGGCATCAAGGCCGGTCTGATCCGTCCGATCACACTCTGGCCGTTCCCGGAAAAGGTATTTAAGAAGGCTGCCGGGCATGCTAAGGAAATCATCAGTGTTGAACTTTCCATGGGCCAGATGATCGAAGATGTCAGACTGGCAACTGAATGCAAAGTACCTGTATCCCTGTGCTGCAGAGTCGGCGGAATGATCCCGACACCGGATCAGGTTTACCAGGCTATAGTGGCAGCGAATGAAAAAGGAGGTAAGTAAGATGACAGTTGTATTTGACAGACCGCATGCACTGTGCGATGTACCTCTGCATTACTGCCCCGGCTGCACACATGGTATCGTGCACAGACTGGTCGCAGAAGTAATTGATGAACTGGGTATCGAAGGGAAAACAGTCGGTATTGCTCCGGTAGGCTGTTCTGTTATGGCTTATGATTATTTCAACTGCGATATGATCGAAGCATCACACGGACGTGCTCCGGCAGTAGCGACCGGCGTTAAGCGTTCCGATCCGGACAACCTGATCGTATTCACTTATCAGGGTGACGGCGATCTGGCTTCCATCGGTACTGCTGAAAC
>CADBPK010000079.1 GCA_902796465.1 uncultured Erysipelotrichaceae bacterium
ACCTGGTATCAGGCAGGCTCTCCGATTAGATCGGATTTGAAAGATTTCTATTTAGAATCGCTTGATTTCTTTATAGTTATCTTTATACCTTAAAAGTGTTATAAAGGAGGCTGTTCTTACATAAAAAACAGCAGAACAAAAGAAATGGTCCGTATGGACCATGTTCATTTCTTTTTATTGGCGTCTCTTCTGAGCTCTTCGCGGAAGAGGAGGAAATACTTGATCGAGAAATAGACGAACAGGATCAGGGCTGCTGTTACGACGATCATGATGTAGGTGGAGATGCCTTTCTCGATCATGGGAAGGAAATAGAATTCCGTAAAACCGATCAGGAAGACGCTGCGGATATTTTTCAGGAACGCGGTCATGCCGGAAGTGTTGCTGGCATACTGCGGATAGACGTAATACATATAGGCGCTGATCAGGGCGTGTACCGCAAGGATAAGCATGAAGATCGCGATCGGCGAAGGATCACCGATCTGGTAGATAACTCCGAACAGGCCGAAAACGGCAGCCATTCCGAGATGCAGTTTGACCCAGGTTCCGAATCGTTTCGGTTCCGGTGCGGTCACTGTATTTTTCTTCTTCTTATTATTGGACATAATGATACCTCATGCATTCTATTGTACGGCATACGCTGTATGAATCAATTAAAAGTATGCCTCGATCCCGTTCTTCACAAAGGTTTCTTTATATTCCTGCAGATCTTCCGGATGCAGGGCGGGAATATCCTGATATGCGTATGCTGTGCCGAGCTGGCTGTACTTGTTTTCACCGAACTGGTGGAACGGCAGGAGCTGGCATTTCGAAGCACCGATCTCCTTCAGGCATTTCGCCATCTTTTCCGCATCGATGAGGGAATTGTTGAAGTCCGGAATAACAGGTATCCTTGGCAGTACTTCCTTTCCTGCCTGGATCGCCTGCTTCATATTTGCGACCGGGAGTTTGTTTGTGACGCCGGTACCGATCCTGTGCGCTTCCGGATCCCAGTGCTTCAGGTCCATCAGGATCACATCCAGGTATTCAATGAGTCCGGCAAAGACTTCCGGATCGGCGTATCCTGTTGTTTCCGCGCAGGTATTGAGGCCTTCTTCTTTGGCGGCTTTGAGCAGCTGGGCCGCAAAAGCAGGCTGTACGAGCATCTCCCCGCCGGAGAGTGTAATGCCGCCCCCGCTTTCCTCATAGAAGACTTTATCCTGCAGGACAACATCCAGTACTTCCTGTACGGATTTTGTCTCGCCTTCTTTTTCCAGTGCCCGGCCCGGACATTCCCGGATGCATTTGCCGCAGGAAACACAGTACGCGTGGTCGATGATGATCTCGCCTGCGTCCTGGGAAACAGCGTGCTTCGGACATATTTCAACGCAGTGGCTGCAGTGCATGCATTTACTCTCATGCCATATGACCTGCGGTTTTGCCAGCTGGCTTTCCGGGTTGGAACACCATCTGCAGCGGAGCGGACAGCCCTTGAAGAATACGACAGTACGGATACCCGGCCCGTCATTGACGCTGTATTTCTGAATATTGAATATTGTTCCTTTTATTGTGCGGTCTGCCTGTGTCATTTCCAGCCTCCTGTATTTATTCTGAAAGGATCACTTTCATACCTTTTTCCTGCAAAGCGTTCCTGGTTTCTTCATCAAGTGCCGCATCGGTAATGACGACAGAGGATCCGGGGGATATGTTGAGCGGTACCGTACCGGCTACGCCGAATTTCTCGCTCTCTGTCAGGATCACGATCTGATCCGCGGAGGCGGACAGGTCGCGCACGGCCTGCGCACGCATCTGGTCCTTGTTGGTAAAGCCTGTTCTTTCGCTCCATCCGTCTGTCCCGACCATACAGTACTGTACATGGTAATTCATGGCGCCGTCCCTGACCATCGGACCTACCAGACACTGGGAGTCGTTCTGATAGATGCCTCCAAGCAGCACGATATTTGCGGATGTTGAACGGATATAGTCCGCGATAAAGGCGCTGTTTGTTACGATCGTGACATTGTTTCTGGATGAGGCGATGACGGAAGCCGCCAGTGCGCAGCAGCTGCCGTTCTCGATCATGACGGTATCGCCGTCATGGACCAGTTCCGCTGCCTTTGCGGCGATCTTCATCTTCTGTTCATAGTGGTAGGCAAGTCTGCCGTTGATGTCATCCGAGCTGTTGAGTTCGGCAAATCCATGCACGCGCCTGACCATATGTTTCTCTTCCAGACGGTCCAGGTCTTTCCGGACGGTCACCTGGGAAACACCGAGGATCCCGGATAATTCCGTAACCTCCATCCGTCCCCTGGACGTCAGAAGATCCAGTATTTTTGTCTCTCTTTCTCTTTTCATCATTTATCTCCGATTTCATTATAACCCCAAAAAGTTACGAACGAAAGATAAACTGTTTATGAAATCGACTTTTTTACTTGACAACATATATATAATTGGCTATATTGTTTTTGCAACGAAACAAAAAACACTTACGAACGTAAATGGAGGAAGATATGGAAAACAAGGAACACTTCGGGGCACTGACAGAAAGAATGCAGGCATTCCGTGAGGAAGTGCTGGATGAAAAACCGTATGTGGATGCGGAGCGTGCCGTACTTGCGACAGAAGCGTACGCAGAAAACAAAAATCAGCCGAGAGTCATGATGAGGGCGCTGATGCTGAAGAAGATCCTCGAAAACATGTCCGTCTATATTGAAGATAAAACACTGCTTGCGGGCAACCAG
>CADBPK010000080.1 GCA_902796465.1 uncultured Erysipelotrichaceae bacterium
CAAAGTCGGTCCCAACGCATTTTTGAGTATACTTGAAAATGTTAAAAAAGCCGATAAATAAAGGGGATTTAAGCAATCCCCTTTATCAGGTAGTGGAGCTGAGGGGAATCGAACCCCTGTCCAAGAATAGTCCCACATTCAGACGTCTACAGTTTATCCTGCTGTTGAATAAGACAATAAGTATGACAGCAAGCGAACGGCTTATTGAATTTGCCTGTCAGTTGTCGGGATCACCCTACAGGCTTCAGGATCACCTTATCCGTTTAAATTACACAGCAGATGCCAAACGGCGAATGCATTTGCCGGGCGCTGCGGCACGTTATAGTGCGATTAAGCAGCGAATGCGAAACTATTGTTTCTGTTAGCGTTTAAATTTAAGTGGTAATTAGGTTACCAAACCACTGCAGTCCGAATCAAACATAAACCTGTCGAAACCAAGACAACCCCATGTATGAAACGCATCATCTGATGCGAAAAACAATATAGCACCTTTATTTTCTGTTTTCAAGAGGAGCGAAATATATTACAATAGTCGTGCACGGGGTATTAGCGCAGTTGGGAGCGCGCATCGCTGGCAGCGATGAGGTCACGGGTTCGAATCCCGTATGCTCCACCTTTCAAACCGCTGGAATTTCAGCGGTTTTTGTTTCTCTGATGATGGCCATACATGCATCCTGTCCGAAAAATTCAGATACAGTGTTTATGAAAATAACATGCATTATCTGAACTGAGCTTTGCCATGCTCTGCTATTATACAAAACGGATCAATTGATCTTTACCATTTATCCAGTTAGTTTTAAATAAGAAAAAAGAGATTGTGCGGATGTCAGGAACACTGTCATCTTACACAATCTCTCTGTTTTTAATCCATCTTTATATGTGATCAGGCAAGCATCTTCTTTGCTTTGCTGAGGTAGCCCAGATAAAGGATATATCCAACAACCATCAGCACCAGCATTACAGCGCCGAGAATACCGACAACAGCTGTTTTGAGACCGCCGGAAAGTACTGTCATTGCCAGTTCAACAACACTTGCGAGAATGATCGCTGCTGCATAGATATTGAATGTTTTCTTGCCGCGCGCAGCCATTTCCGTATTTCCGAGTTTTTCAGAAAGGCTCTTGATACCGGTAATAACATAGAATGTGACAACTACCTGGATAAAGCTGGAAACGAGCTTCACAAGGTCATCGAGCAAGTCTCCGCCGATCTTTGTATATGAAAGGATGCTGAAGACAACAGAAAGAACCAGGCCGATGAGAGCGTATGTATAACCTGTTTTGAAGTTATCATCATCATTGGCCGCTGATTTGAGTCCAAAGAACTGAATAAATACAGCGATGATCGCGATGATTCCAGACGCGAGAAGCGGAATCATAACGCCGAATGCTGTACCGGCTTCAATCGCCTCAGCACCGCCCTGTTCGATCTGCTTAGCTGCCTGTGTGCCAAAGAATGATGCCACCCCGCCGAGAGCACCGGAAAGCAGCATGAGCATTTCGGATATGTAGATCTTTTTTATGCCTTTTAATGCATTTGGAAAATTCATAAAATATCCCCTTAAATATGTCTGCGACATGTTAAATGTCACTGTATATTATAAACCTCCAATAAATTGAAATTAAGTAAAACATCTTATCTCACACACTATAGGTTATATTTATGATTTTGAAGTACCGTGCACTGATCCGGATGACGGATTTCCGCGATTCAAAGGTCTTCCTCATCATCCATCAGGTCAAGAAATTCCCCGACCCGTTTCCCGATATTCTTGTCATTATTCAGATATCTGACAGGTATAAGATGACCGGTACTTTTCAGTATTCCTTTGCGGATCTTATACGGATCATCAGACATGAATACTTCGGGTGGAATATAATATCCTGTCCATCCGGCATCCCTGCTTTTCTGTTCCGCAGCTTTTCTTTTTTCTTTCACAGACTTATCTTTTTCGATAATACTTATTAAGGATCCGGTTTCTTTGTTTATGTTCCGGATGGATTCAGAATGATCATTCCTATAATCCGCATCGTGATCATAACTTTCCCTTATTTCGTTTCTGAATACATCCTGTTTCTTACTTTGATAATTATTATATGGCGCAGATAAAATCTGATCAGTTATTCTGTATGTCAGTACAGCAAACAATGCCAGTGCGATATAGGAATTAGCATGATATCCGGCATGAAACAGCAGACTGAAAACTATGATTCCTGCTGCGGCGGTAAGGAAGATCATCAGATAGCCTGTCCTTCTGTCAACCCGTATTTCGTTACCTTTACCCCTTCCTGCTCTGCTTTCTTCCGCAGAAGCTTCAGGATCATGAATGTTATCATCTGTCTTAGTATTTATATCCGTATTTTCTTTCATACCTGGCCTTCCTGCTGTTAAAGAGTCTTTCCTTATTTTGAAATATATCACTGCATTTGTGCAAAAAAACGCTCATCTCCATGATATTGCATACCGGTTCAACTTTTCCGTTAATTTATATACATGAAAATCATCATACACATTTTAATCATCTATCATTTCCTATAAAATTATATACAGGAGGAATCTTCTATGGACAAATATATTTGCCTGTGCGGTTATGTTTATGACCCAGAAGCCGGTGATCCGGACAACGGAATCCAGCCGGGTACTGCTTTTGAAGATCTGCCTGAAGACTGGGTCTGCCCGGTCTGCGGTCTTTCAAAAGACATGTTCACAAAAGCAGAATAATGCTTACCAAAAATCGCCTGTAAAAACAGACGATTTTTCTTTTTATCTTTCCAGCATGCCCTCATAGACAACACGGTAATGCGGATCATAGAAAGCATGATAGAACGGGCTGTGATGCACAGCAGGATATCCTTTTCCCCGGTACCAGGCGAAGTACGCATCGAAATCCTCTCTGGTAAAGGCAACGGGAAATTCCATGATATATTCTTTTGTCAGTTTGAGCTCATGCATGAAATCCGCCATGACAGGACGATGGATCGCAGCCGTACGGACAAAGATCTCATTGATCTCTTCCGGTGTGTAGAGAGAACGCGCTTCTTTCAGATTCAGTCTGCACAGATGGTTTCCCAGCGGTTCTGTCAGATCTTCTTTGCCGGCGATCACCAGAGTATCCATTTCTGCCTTCAAAACGGATAATGACGCTTCCGGGTTGGAAATCATATGCCCCGGTCCGTAATGACGCTGATAGATCAGTTTGATGCAGTCCTGCGGCCTCATTTCAGGATACTTTTCGATATTGCGTTTCAGCAGTTCCAGTATTTCTTCCATCAGTACCTCAGTTTCAATGCCTTCTTCATTTCCCTCTCGGCATCTCTCATCTTCTCGCTCTGTCTCTTGTCATAGAGATTTTTTCCTTTTGCCAGGGCAATTTCCATTTTTGCCCTTCCGTTCTTCAGATAGATCTTGACCGGTACAAGCGTATATCCTTTCGTCTTTACCTTCTGATACATCTTGCTGATCTCAGCTTTATGCAGCAGAAGTTTTCTATCCCGTGTTTCATCCACGTTGAACTGATTGCCGAATTTATACGGGGAGATATGCATTCCCTTGATCCACGCTTCCCCGTCATAGATGGAGATATAGGAATCCTTGAATTGCACCCTTCCTTCCCGTATGGACTTGATCTCTGTTCCGGTGAGGACCATACCTGCTTCATAACGGTCTTCCAGGAAATAATCGTGGGAGGCACGGCGGTTTACAGCTACAGTTTTTATGTTTTTATCTACAGGCATTATGCTCTGCCTCCTTTCTTTTCTTTTTTGGCAGCGAGTTCAAAATCGATAGTTCCGTTTTCCTTGCTGGCGGAAACAACTATGATCCTGACTTTCTGACCGATGCAGTATGATCTGCCCTGCCAGTCACCTACAAGGGCCATCTCATCTTGCATATAAGTATAGTAATCATCCGTCAGACTGTGGATATGTACAAGTCCTTCGATCGTATTATCCAGTTCCACAAAGAAACCGAAGGATGTAACAGAAGAGATGATACCGTCATAGGTCTCATTGATATGCCCTTCCATATACTCCGCTTTCTTCATGTCCTCGACTGCGTATTCCGCATTCTGACTTACTCTTTCACGGATGGATGACTGTTCAGCCGCTTCTGCGCATTTTCCTTCATCCGGCAGGAATTCTCCCGGATCGATACAGTTTTCAAACACATATTTCCGCAGCATCCTGTGCACCATCAGATCCGGATATCTCCTGATCGGTGATGTGAAGTGCAGATACTCTTCCTCACCAAGCCCGAAATGACCTGTGCAGTTGTTGTCGTATCTTGCTTTCTGCATACAGCGCAGAAGAGATTTGCTGATGACGGGAAATGTCGGCAGGTTCTTTGTTTCTTCCAGATATTTCTGGATCTGGTTCGGATACAGTTTTCCTTTTCCGATCACCAGTTTCTTTCCGAGCAGCTGTGAAATGTTGATGAAGGACTGCAGTTTCTTTGCCTGCGGTTCCCCATGCACACGGTACACGGAAGGAATATCACGGCTGTTCATCATCTGTGCAACACAGACATTGGCTGCGATCATACAGTCTTCAATGACCATTTCCGCTTCTTTCCGCTCAGCCTTGATAACATCGACAGGCTTGCCGTTTTCATCCACCAGGATCTTTGCTTCCGGAGAATCAAAATCCAGTGCTCCTTTCAAATGCCGCTTTCTGCGGATGAGACGCGCACAGTCCCTGAGATCCTCCAGCATCCCGATCAAGCTGCTGTACTGTTCTCTTACTGCTTCATCGCCTTCATAGATCAGGTTTACATTTTTATATGTCATCCGTGCATGAGAGTGGATCACACTTTCATACAGTTCATAGTCTGTTATAACACCTTCAGGATCGACCTTCATCTCACAGGTCAGCGTAAGTCTGTCTTCATCCGGATTCAGGGAACAGATGCCGTTGCTCAGTTCATGCGGCAGCATAGGTACGACACGGTCTGTCACATATGTGGAACATCCCCTTCTGTATGCTTCCCTATCAAGCGGGCTGCCTTCTTTCACATAATGGGATACATCCGCGATGCTGACTTTCAGAGTATAGGAATCATCATTCCTGACAATGCTTACAGCGTCGTCAAAGTCCTTGGAGTCATCGCCGTCAATGGTAACAGTAACTTCGTCCCGCAGATCTTTCCTGCCCGCGGTCTCCGCTTCCGATACGTAAGAAGGTACTTCCTCTGTCTGCTTTTTGACATCCTCCGGGAATTCCGGATCAATGCCGTTTTCCAGCAGGATGGAAAGGATATCCATACCGGGATCATCTTTATGTCCGAGGACTCTTACTGCCCGCAGTACGAGCCGTCTGCCGTACTGTTCGATCTCGCATAATACTTTCAGCCCTTCCACCGGGACGATGCTCTTATCTGTCAGAATCGTATATGTGCTCTTCTGCAGAAGTTTATCATCCGGTACCGGCTTCAGCGACTTCCCCTGCTTCACATACGTCGCCACTGCTGTCAGGCGGAAGCGTGTCAGGACTTTCAGGACAATGCCTGTATTGGATTCTTTTTTCGGTACCCGGAACAGGACCGTATCCTGTTCCATGGCATCTTTCAGATCCGTTTTGGAAACAATGAACGTTCTGCCGTCTTCTGTCGAAACGATCCCGTCACCGTCTTTTGTGATATGAACACTGCCCCGTTCGGCATTTGCCTTATCCAGGGAAAAGTAATGATTTCCCTTTTCGCAGATGATCTCACAGGAAGAAACAAGCTCATCAAGAGCACGTTTAAAATGCGCTGTATCGATCTTTCCTTCTTTTTCAAGGGCTCTTTTCAGTTCAGCGTATGTGCAGTATTTCTTCGGCCAGTTTTCGATCACTGACTTGATTTCCTGTGTGTAGTCTCTCATATTCATCAAAGGAAAAGCCGGTCATGCCGGCTTGTTTTTAAACTAAACGAATCAGTATCACTAATGCAAAGAACAGGATTCCGAGCACCATCGTAGCATTCGAGATAACTTTTTCAGATCCTCTTTCCTTGACATTTGCGAATAAGTTCAATCCGCCGTTTCCTGTAAATGCGCCGGAAATACCGTCGGACTTTCCGCTTTGCAGTAATGACAGAATGATCAACATTGCCGACACGATCATTAATAGTGCGTTAAGCATATAAAATACTCCTTTCGCATGCTGAAACATTATATCATTGCTTTACAGCACGCGCAATCTGTTCTTTATTCAAGTCCTGCCAGCAATGCGCTGTAGAATGCATTGACATCATCAGCTGTCCATTTTACATTCGGATCAAAATCATTATCGGAAAGTTCTGCCTTTCCATCGTCCGTCAAAGCATATTCGCCGGTGCCCTGCAGACTTTCCAGCGAAAACTGGAACTCTTCAGGATCGTCGATTCCGGAAACGAATTCCTTTGCGGTTTTTGTAAGATCTTCAGCAGACGGTTTGTTCTGCATGTACCAGTCCATCATGCGGTAGTTGATATCCATTGTGGTATACCACGTGCCGGCCACACCCTGATGAACATGATCATGCGCTTCTTTCAGAAGATCCGTCAATCCAGCGGCACCCGGTTCTACTTCGCAGCCTTCATCACATCCGCCCCCGTTTTCCTTTTGGGCTTTTACGATCTCTGCTGTTTCCTTTGCAAGACGTGTTTTCAGTGCTGCCAGTCTGTCCTCATTCCAGTATTCATCCGGAGAGATTTCATCTGCGCTCAGATCATTTGTTTCATCATCATAAGCAACGATTTTTCCATTGTTGATAAACAAAGTCAGAGGCATCCAGATCCGCATGTTTCCTTCATTGTCATAATGGACAATACCGGGATACTGGTCTTCGATCCTCTGGGCAACTTTCAGGTAATAATCCGTATCTTCTGTCTTATCCACATAGATGTTGTAATACATGAAATCCGTTCCGCCTTCTTTTACGACTTCGTTCAGATACGGGACATACTTCATGCACCATGGGCATTCCGGGAAACCAAAGAACAGGATCCCGGTTCCATGTTCCATAAAGTTCGTTACGGATTCTTTTGTTCCCTCTTTCAGTACGTTATCTGCAGGCAGATCGTAGATCTCAGCTACAGATGAAGTTTCTGCTGTCGGTTCCGGTGTTGTCTCCGGTGTCGGCTCCACTGTAGGTTCCGGGTCTTTATTCCCGCCTGTGCATCCTGCAAGCAGTGCTGCACATAATAATGCATATGCAAGTTTCTTCATAACTTTTCATCTCCTGTCAAGTTTAATCTATTTTCGCACAATGACAGATAACAGGCAAGTTTATTATGAGGCAGAAGAAAAGCCGTCGGATGAGACGGCTTTTCGTATGATCAATTCAATTGTCTTGAGATATTATTCGGACAGAGCCTTGACGTTGTAGAAAGCTTTCTTTCCACGGTATTCAGCAACGTCGCCTAATTCTTCTTCAATTCTCATGAGCTGGTTGTACTTAGCGATACGGTCTGTACGGCTCATGGAACCAGTCTTGATCTGGCCAGCGTTTACACCGACAACGAGATCAGAGATTGTGCAGTCTTCAGATTCACCGGAACGGTGGGAAACTACTGCTGTGTACTTAGCTTCTTTAGCCATTTCGATAGAGTCTAATGTTTCTGTCAGTGTACCGATCTGGTTAACTTTGATCAGAACTGCGTTTGCAGCACCGAGTTCGATACCTTTCTTGATGAATGTTGTGTTTGTAACAAACAGGTCATCACCGACGAGCTGGATCTTGTCGCCGAGACGCTTTGTCAGTTCAACCCAGCCATCCCAGTCATTTTCTGCAAGACCATCTTCCAGAGAGATCAGCGGATACTTTTCAACCCACTTTTCATAGAGTTCGATCATTTCTTCAGAAGACTTTTCACCTTCACCGGAACGCTTCAGTTCATAGCATCCCTTTTCTTCATTATAGAATTCAGAGGAAGCTGCATCCATAGCGAAGCAAACATCATCACCAAGCTTGTAGCCTGCTTTTTCAACTGCTTCTTTCATGAGAGCCAGCGG
>CADBPK010000081.1 GCA_902796465.1 uncultured Erysipelotrichaceae bacterium
CCAGCCGACGATGCGTCTTAATAAATTCACGGATATCCTGATGGGATCATCTACGTTTGAGGAATTCCTGCGGATCCTGAGCGGCATCGAAGCGATCTCCCAGAGTGACCGCTATGTATTTGACCAGATCATTGTTCTGAAGGCACAGCTGGAAGAAGACAAAAAGGAAATGGAAGAGATCCAGAAATCGCTCGAGGAAGCGGTAGCGGATCTGAACGATAAGAAAGCAGTTGTAGTGGCAGCGCAGAATGAACTGCTTGCGCTGAAATACAAAGCGCTCATGCTTGAAAAGGAAGCACAGCAGCAGGCTGCCGAACTGGAAGCACAGGGCAACAAAGTAGCAGCGAATATCAAGGCGCTGAACGAACAGATGCAGAAGATCAGCGAACAGCTTGATTCCGTCGTGTCGGCGAACGGATGGACCTATCCGGTGCCCGGTGCGTGGAAGTCCGCGGGAACCTGGTATTACTGGGGCGGCGGCGTACATCTGGGATATGATTTCGCGGCGCCTGTAGGTACACCGATCTACGCAGTCGGGAACGGTGTCGTGATCAACCGGGCCGACGGCTGTCCGGCCGGTTATCTGGGATCCGGATGCGGCTATCAGTACGGCGGATCGAGCGGCGGCGGCAACCAGGTATATCTGCTTACCATCATCAACGGCAATCTGTATGCGGTCAAATATCTGCATATGCTCGCCGGTACGCCGATTGCGGCCGGTACGGTCGTTTCAGGCGGCACGAAGATCGGTGCTGTCGGAACATCGGGAAACAGCAGCGGACCGCACTGTCACATCGAAGTATTCTATCTCGGTGACGGATCTAATTTTTCATACTATGCTAAGAACTGGAACGGCGACCTTGCATTTGGATGCGGATGGGGCTATGCCGCTTTGAACAGACGCTGTGAGAACGGCGTCGGCGCTCCGTGCCGGATCCGTCCGGAAACCGTATTCGGAGGATAAAGAAAATCCCGTGTCTATCAGGAATATTTGGAGAAATATATGAGCGAAAAACCGGAAGAGATCAGGGAAGAAGAGATCAATAACGAAGATACAATTCACCGGATCCGTCTGAAAAGACATCTTTGGCCGGATGAAGAAGAATTGCTCTCCCTGCAGAATAAAATAAAAAATCTGAGAGTGATCATGATCGTGCTGTGTGCATGCGCTTTAGTGCTGGGCTGGCTGCTCGGCAGTGTTCTGCCGGCACCTTCGCTTTCCTATATGCGCCAGGGAATTTCCACCGTGAAAAAAATGGATTCCAACAAGAAGATCGAATCCGTTATGGACATCATGGAAACAGACTGGTATTTCGGGAAGGATATCGAAGGGCTGGATGAAAGACTGGAAACACAGGCTCTGAAAGCAATTACCAATAATGAGGAAGATCCGCATACGGATTATCTTTCCAAAGAAGAAATCGACAGTTTTGTCCAGTCGATCAACCGGAATTTCACCGGTATCGGGGTTGAATTCATATCCAATGACGGCATCAATATCGTGCAGAAAGTCTTCAAGAATTCACCGGCTGAAAAAGCAGGTGTGCTTGCGGGAGATATCATAAACAAAGTGGACGGTGTTTCCATGGAAGGCTCTGACGCAGAACAGGTCAAGGCAGTTGTACAGGGAGATGAAGGCACAAGCGTGACCATAGAATTCCTGCGTGACGGGAAGCCTGTTACCCTGGATATCGTCAGGGGCAAGATCAGCGCTACTACTTTTGCGAAGATCATGGATTCCAATATCGGATATCTGGAACTGTATCAGTTCGGGGACGGGACACCGGAAGAAGCAAAGGCTTATCTGGATGAGTTCCGTGATAAGGGCATCCATAAGCTGATCATTGATCTGCGCGACAACGGCGGCGGATATCTGGATGTTCTGTGCAAGATCGCAGGATACTTTGTGCCGGAAAAGTCTGTTGTTGTAAAACAGGAATACCGTGACGGCACCATCGTTGATTCCAAATCCACGGCATCACCGTATGAGAATTATGATGAGATAGTCATTCTGGTGAATGAGAATACAGCAAGTGCTTCCGAAATCTTTACATTGACCATGAAGGAACTGCGTGACGATGTCACTGTAGTCGGAAAGAAAACATACGGGAAGGGAACCGTTCAGATCACCCGTACTTTTGATGACGGATCTGCTCTGAAATATACCACTTCCAGATGGCTTTCCCCGTCAGGCGTTTCCATCAACGGAACAGGTATAGAACCGGATGAGGAAGTCAACCTGCATGAAGTACTGACAATGCCGTACACAGACATGGAAGAAGGCGATTCCTATACGGTCGATTCTGTCAGTGAATATGTGAGAACAGCACAGCTCGCGATGGATTATCTCGGATATGCGTCAGACCGCAAAGATGGATATTTCTCAGCTGCGACGGAACAAGCGCTGAAAAATTTCCAGCAGGACAAGGGACTGGAAGTGACCGGTGTGCTGGATGAAGGAACATATAAAACACTGATCTCCAATGTCGTTCTTGAGCATTCAACGAACGAAGCACATGATCCGCAGCTGCAGCGGGCAAAGGAGCTGCTGAATGACTGAGCGGTTTGAACTGGTATCGGAGTTCAGGCCGACAGGCGATCAGCCGGAAGCCATCGCGCAGCTGGTCGAAGGACTGAAGCAGGGCAAAAAGGAACAGGTACTGGAAGGCGCAACCGGAACAGGCAAAACGTTCACGATGGCCAATGTCATTGCGGCCGTTAATAAGCCGACGCTGGTATTCTCCCACAACAAGACACTGGCAGGTCAGCTGTATGCGGAGTTCAAGGAACTGTTTCCCCATAACCGGGTGGAGTATTTCGTATCCAATTTTGATTACTATCAGCCGGAAGCCTATGTGCCCAAGAATGACATGTATATCGAAAAGACAGCGGCGATCAACGAGGAACTGGATATGTTCCGGGAATCGGCGCTGAATTCCCTGATCGAAAGAAGAGATACGATCGTTGTCGCGAGTGTAGCCTGCATTTACGCGGCGAGTGATCCGGAACAATATAAGGATATGTTCTTTACGATCCGCGTCGGGGAGGAATATGACCGGAATGACCTGATGCGGCGGTTTATTGCGCTTCAGTATGTGCGTAATGATATGGAACAGTCACGCGGAACGATCCGTGTGCGCGGGGATGTGATCGAGATCACTCCCTCCTATACAGATGCTTTCAATATCCGCATAGAGATGTTTGGGGATGAGATCGACAGGATTTCCGAAATCGAACCTCTGACAGGCAAGACGATACAGGCATATCAGTTCTACAATATCTTTCCGGCCAGCGGTTATGCCCGCAGCAAAGCTACCATGGACCGTGCCTGTGACGCCATTGAAGCGGAACTGGAAGAACGGCTTGCCTATTTTGAAAAAGAGGGAAAACTGCTGGAAAAGGAAAGGCTGGAACAGCGGACCCGGTTTGATCTGGAATCCCTGCGGGAAAACGGATACTGCGCGGGAATTGAAAACTATTCCATGCACATCGACGGACGTGTGCCCGGCCAGAGGCCGTATAACCTGTTTGATTATTTTCCCGATGACTTCCTGATGATCGTGGATGAATCACACGTATCCCTGCCGCAGATCAGGGGCATGTACAACGGAGACCGCCAGCGCAAGGAGACACTTGTGCAGTATGGATTCCGTCTGCCGTCCGCCCTGGACAACCGGCCGATGCGTTTTGATGAATACGAAACGATGATCAACCAGGTCATCTACTGCAGCGCCACACCGGGTGATTATGAACTGGATCATGTTCATCATCAGGTCGTGGAACAGATCATCCGTCCGACCGGTCTTCTGGATCCGGTCATTACCCTGAAGCCTACCCATGGCCAGATCGATGATATCTGCATGGAGCTGGACAAGCGCATTGCCCGCGGTGAAAGGGTGCTGATCACAACACTGACAGTACGGATGGCGGAGGACCTGACCGATTATCTGAAACAGAGAAGCTACAAGGTAGCTTATCTGCATCATGAGACGAAAACACTTGAAAGGACGGAGATCATCCGTGATCTGCGTCTGGGCAAAGTGGATGTGATCGTCGGCATCAACCTCCTGAGGGAAGGTCTTGATATTCCCGAAGTATCCCTCGTCTGCATCCTGGATGCGGACAAGGAAGGATTCCTGCGTTCGGAACGTTCCCTGATCCAGACGATCGGGCGTGCTGCCCGGAATGAGAACGGGGAAGTCATCATGTACGCTGACAACATCACGGATTCCATGCGGAAGGCCATTGACGAGACCAACCGGCGCCGGGGTATCCAGGAGAAATACAACCATGATCACGGCATTACGCCCCATACGGTCAGAAAGCAGATCTCCGAGGCGATCCGCGGCAAGGAAACCAAGGAAATGGCAGCGAAGTACATGAAGAAAAAATCCAGACTTGCGCAGAAGGATTTTGACAAGCTGATCCATGATATGGAAAAGGAAATGCGCGAAGCCGCCGCAACACTGGATTTCGAAAGAGCTGCCCAGCTCAGGGATATGATCTTCGAACTGAAATCGGAATAAGACCATGAAAAAAATCAGGGTACGGCACAGTTGTAACTGTGTCATACCCTGATTTTTATTTTGCCGGTTACTTCTTCTGTGTGAAGTACTGGTACAGATAATATGCGCAGGCCGCGATCAGTGCGATGAAGACTACGTTTGTAAGCAGGTTCAGCGCAATATGGAACAGACGCGGCAGAAGCTTGAGAATAATCCATAATACGGCAAGGCCGCCTAATACTGTTTTCCAGTTTTCCATGTAAAACCTCCTGTTATTTATGCGGACACGGGCAGACGGTCATCCAGGACTTCTTCCGGGATGTTCATCGTAACACCGTTGACTTTGTATTTTTTGAGGACGAACATTGTGACAGTAGCAGTGACACCTTCGATCGGGGCAAGTTTGTCGCCGACAAAATCGGCTACTTCCCGCATCGTTCTGGCATTCAGGCTCAGCAGGAATTCAGACGTGCCGCTGACAAGGTATAAGGAACTGACTTCCGGGAATTTCGCTAAGCGCTCGGCAATGGCATCATAGCCTTTGCCTCTCTGCGGTTTGGCACTGACACCGATGAACGCGTCCACGTGGTCAACGTTGGTGTTGTCCCAGTTGATCACGGTATGGTATCCGCAGATGATCTTTTTATCTTCCAGGCTCTTTTTTGTTTTTTCCACTTCCTCAAGACTTTCCCCGAGAATATCCGCCAGGTCCGTGACGGTTGCGCGCGGGTTTTCGCTCAAGAGATCCAGCAGCTGCATTGCATTCATTTACTTTACCTCCCTGTGTTCCTTCAGAAATTCTTCGATCCGTTTCATCGCTTCACGCAGATGATCGATGCTGTAAGCATAACTGATCCGGGCAAATCCTTCACCGCAGGCGCCGAAGGCATTGCCGGGTATGATCGCGACATGCTTTTCCTGCAGAAGTGCTTCGCAGAATTCATCGCTGGTCATGCCGTAACCCGTGATGTTCGGGAATACGTAGAATGCCCCGCGTGGTTCAAATGTTTTAAGTCCCATTTCATTGAGCTTCCTGACACAGTACTTTCTCCGTATATCATACTGTCTGCGCATGTACTCGATATCATCATCGCAGTCCTTCAGGGCGGTGATCGACCCGTACTGGGATGTGGTCGGGGCTGACATGATGCAGCTCTGATGGATCTTGGTCATCGCGCTGATCAGCGGTTCCGGACCGACTGCGTAGCCCATGCGCCATCCGGTCATGGAGTAGGTTTTGGAGAAGCCGTTGATCACGATGGTCTTGTCACGCATGCCCGGGAATGCCGCGATGGATTCATGGCGGTATCCGTAGGTCAGTTCGGAGTAGATCTCATCCGACAGGACGATGATGTCCTTATCTTTCAGAACGGCTGCGATCTGTTCGAGATCTTCATGATGCAGGACCGCGCCGGTCGGGTTGTTGGGATAGCCCAGCACAAGTATCTTTGTTTTCGGGGTGATGGCCTTTTCGATCTGTTCTGCCGTGATGCGGAAATCATTTTCCGCTTTCGCAGCAATCGGGACAGGCACCCCGTGCGTCAGTGTGGTGATCGGATCGTAACAGACAAAACAGGGTTCAGGAATGATGACTTCATCTCCCGGTTCCACAAGCGCCCGTATGGCCAGGTCGATTGCTTCGCTGCCGCCGACAGTGACGAGCACTTCGCGGCTTGCATAGCGCAGTCCGTACTTGCGGTACAGCCAGTGACAGATCTCTTCCCGCAGTTCTTTCAGCCCTGCATTGGCAGTATACTTCGTGCGGCCGGTCTCCAGCGAATGGACAGCGGCATCACGAATATCCCACGGTGTCTGAAAATCGGGCTCACCGACACCGAGACTGATGCATTCCGGCATCTCCGACACCAGATCAAAGAAGCGCCGGATCCCGGACGGACGCATCTGTTTCGCGGCCGATGAAAGCAGTTCATCATAATTTCGCATATGCGCTCTCCTCCGTATATTCCATAATTATACTCTTACTGATGTGAAAAACAAAACCGTAAAAAAGACCGGATCGGTATCCGGTCATTTATCTTAAAGTTTCCAGCCTGTTTCGCGGAAAATGCGGTCAAAATATGCTTTCTGGATCTTCCGGAACAGTTCACGGTCCTTCATCCCGACCGGTCTGCCGTTAAATGTATCCGCGGCAGCGCAGATCTTCGTGGTGGAACAGACGATGACCTCGTCCGCATCTTTGAATTCATCCATGGTGATATTCCGTTCTTCCCGCGGTATGCCGAGTTCCTCAGCCGCTTCAAAGATGTGTTTGCGCGTGATGGAAGGGAGGATCCATTCATTCTGCACCGGACCGATCAGGGTTCCGTCCTTCAGGATCAGGATGGAACTGTGCGCGCCTTCGGTCATATATTCACCGCGGTGAAAAACGATCTCATCGCAGCCTGCTTCTTCCCCGCGCTGTGCCGCAAGTACATTCGGAATCAGGTTCAGGGTCTTTATATTACAGTGAAGAAAACGGGTATCTTCAATATCAGTCAGCTTCAGCGGGATGGAATAATCGAGTGCCTTCATCGGTGTGACCGTGATCAGCAGGGTGGGCTTCTGGTCTCCCTTCGGGAAAATATGACTGCGTCTGCAGTTGGCACGGGATGACTGCCAGTAGACCGCTGCGGCTTCTTCGCTTTCTGCCGCGTCCAGACATTTCTGCAGCTCTGCTTTCAGTTCTTCCCGCGTAAGGGGGAATTTGATTTCCAGCATACTGCAGGAACGATAGAAACGGTCCAGATGGTCATCCAGGGCAAAAAAGGTTCCTTTCCAGGCGGAAGCGACATCATATACACCGTCCCCGAAAAACAGGGCACGGTCCTGCATCGGGATCTCCATTTCGTTCAGATTTCCCATTTTTCCGTTGTAATATCCGATTTCTCTCATGATTTTTTCTCCTTCCCAAAATTGTAATACGCATCAGGGGAAAGTGCCATAAGGAATATACGGCATATAAACTGAATGATATAAAGGAAAATAATAAGTAATATAAAAATATATTATTGCCTTCCCACTTAAAAACTGATAATATTATCGGGCGAGTAAAAGCAAGTTGACTTTTGCTCCTTGCCAGAAATGGCCGTTAGACCAGAAGGAGGTGTATGAACATGAAAAAGTATGAAGTCATGTACATCATCAAGGAATCTGTTGAAGCCGAAAAGAGAGCTGAATTAATCGAAACACTCTCCGCCATCATCACAAACAACGGCGGCAAAGTGGTCAAGACAGATGAGTGGGGTATGCGCGATTTCGCATACGAAATTGATGATATGACAAAAGGCTATTACGTAGTAACATCCTTTGAAGCAGACAATGATGCTGTTAAGGAGTTCGATCGTCTGATGCGTATTAATCCGTCAGTTGTTCGTTTCTTGGTTACTCGTGATGAAGCTCCTGTTCAGGAGGCTAAGAAATGATCAACCGCGTTATTCTCGTCGGCAGATTGACAAAAGATGTCGAAGTCAGAAAAACACAAAGCGGTATTTCGGTCGCATCCTTTACGGTTGCGTGTGACAGACGGGGCGGAAACAGAGACGCAGGCGGAAATCAGACAGCTGATTTCATCAACTGTGTTGCCTGGAGACAGACAGCTGACTTCCTCGGCGCATATGCAAGAAAAGGTGCACCGGTCGGTGTGGAAGGAAGGATTTCCACACGCAGTTACGATGACCGTGACGGAAAACGTGTTTATGTGACGGAAGTTACATGCGACAATGTACAGCTTCTGGAAAGCAGATCCGCTTCAGAAGCAAGATCACAGAACAGCTACGGCGGAAACAGTTATCAGAACAATTATTCTGCGAACAGTTTCGAACAGCCGGCCTACAATGCCCAGCAGCCGCAGAACAGTTTCCCGGATACGTCATTTGACAATTTTGATTCAGGCTTGGATATTTCAAGCGATGACTTACCATTCTAAAAAGGAGAATACAATTATGGCATTCAGAAAACAGAGAATGGGTCGCAGAAAAGTATGTTACTTCACAAAAAACAACATCAAATATATCGACTACAAAGATGTTGAGCTGTTAAAGAAATTCATCAGTGCCAACGGCAAGATCACACCTCGCCGTGTCACCGGAACAAGCGCGAAGTATCAGCGTATGCTGGCGGTAGCGATCAAGCGCGCACGCCAGATGGCTCTGCTGCCTTACGTACAGGACTGACATGAGACCTGAAAGACCGGATATCACATGGGTTACCAAATAAACCTGGGGAAAGCTCAATCTGACCCGGGGACAAATTTGGGGTCTTAAAAGAAAAGAAGGCAATGAATTCATA
>CADBPK010000082.1 GCA_902796465.1 uncultured Erysipelotrichaceae bacterium
CACAACACTTGTGGTGTTCTTTTTTGGTGAAATGCTGCCGAAGAGCATTGCCAGAAAGTATTGTGACAGCATCAGTCTCAGCACAGCCGGCATTCTGTCTCTGCTTATGACAGTACTGCGCCCGGTTTCTTTTCTTTTGACCGCGATCGGAAACGGGGCTGCACATTTTGTGAAAGGGGATCCGGATGTATCGGTAACGGAAAATGAACTCTATGACATCATTGAAGATATGACGGAAGAAGGCACACTGGATGAAGAACAGGGTGACCTGATTTCGTCTGCCCTGCAGTTCCAGGATGTGATCGCCGGCAGTATACTGACCAGCCGGGTCGATCTGATTGCGATCGATGTCAATACACCGCAGGATAAGATCCTGCAGATCATTCGTGAAGGCAATCACAGCAGACTTCCGGTCTATGAAAATACAATCGATCATATTATCGGTATTCTGCAGATCCGCAAATACATAAAATCCTATATCAAAAATGGTTCCATCGATGATATCCGTCCTCTGCTGGACAAGCCGTATTTTGTCTACCAGACTTCCAAGATCGATGATGTCCTGGCATCCATGTCACAGGCGAAACTGAACATGGCTGTCGTTCTGGATAACTACGGCGGTACGCTCGGCATTATTACCGTAGAAGATATTCTGGAAGAGCTGGTCGGCGAGATCTGGGATGAGGATGATGACGCTGAAGAGAACATCATCGTAATGCCGGACGGCAGTTACAGCGTCAACGCAAATGATCCGGTGCTGGATGTTCTGGATGAACTGAAGACCGATTACAGCGAAGATGTAGAAGAAGAAATGGAAAACAAACTGATGAGTGAACTGGCACTGGAAGCTTTCCAGGAAATCCCGCATGAAGGGGATCACTTTCATTTCCTGGATCTTGATATCACAGTTCACCTGATGAAACAGAACCGGATCATCCGGCTGAAAGTGGAAAAAAAGGGAGGTGAAACCGAATGAGCCTGCCTGGTTATATTATCGCGATCGCAGTATGCGTACTCTGCTCGGCATTTTTCTCCGCTGCGGAAATGGCTTTTTCCTCAGCGAACCAGATCCGTCTGGAAAATGCCGCGGAGGAAGGCAATGCTTCCGCAGGAACTGCCCTGCATATCACCGAACATTATGATGACGCGCTTTCAACGATCCTGGTCGGGAATAACCTCGTGAATATCGCCGCATCCTCACTTGGATCTGTTGCGGTGCTGCTCTTCTTCGGAGAAGGGTATACCTGGCTTTCAACGCTTCTTGTGACCGTTGCCGTGATCATTTTCGGGGAAACGATCCCCAAGATCAGCGCAAAGAAAAGTGCAAACCGTCTGTCACTTGTTTTCTCCCGTCCGCTGCGGTTTCTGATGTATCTGTTCTATCCGGTCACCTGGATCGTAGTCAAACTCGTTAATCTGATTACGAAAAACATGAAAGGGGAAGACGAAACAGATTCTTCGGCAGCTGTGGAAGAACTTCATACGATCATCGAAACAGCGGAAAGCGAAGATGTTCTGGATGAGGATTCCTCCGAACTGGTCAATGCCGCGATCGATTTTGCGGATATCTCTGTTTCCGAAGTGATGACTGCAAGAGTAGATCTGCTTGCCATCGATATCGATGATGACTGGGATGAGATCCTGAATACTGTGATTTCCTCAACGTATTCCCGTATTCCCGTTTATGAGGACAGCATCGATAACGTCATCGGGATCCTGTCGCTGAATCATTTCCTGAAACAGGTCATTGACACCAATCCTTTTGATATCAGGGAAATCCTGATGCAGCCATGCTATGTATATAAGACGATGAAACTGCCTGCAGTTCTTTCCACGCTCCGTGATTCCCAGCAGCATCTTGCCATTATCACGGATGAATACGGGGGAACACTTGGTGTTGTGACCCTTGAGGATGTCATGGAACAGCTGGTCGGTGAGATCTGGGATGAAACGGATGTCATCGAAAACGACCTGACCGAAATCGATGAAGACACATTCATCATCGATGGTGATACGCCGATATCCACTTTCCTGGATCTGATGGAATGGGATGAAGACTTCTTCGATTTCGAAAGTGAAACCATCGGCGGTTGGTGCATTGAAATGATGGACGAATTCCCGGAGGAAGGCTCTTCCTTCCGCTATGACAATGCGGAAGTGACCGTTCTGGAGTCTGATGAAAGAAGGGTTATGAAAGTAAAGGTGCGCCGGATCAAGGAAGAAAAAGAAGAAAAGGAAAGACGCATCCATCTGTAAAATGCGGAAATTTAAAAACAGGCACGTGCACGCGTGCCTGTTATATTTATGACTTCAGAATGATCAGGAAAGATCTTCTTCCACTGCATCAATACGGTTCCCGTCTTTATCCAGCCCATGTGCCAGAACCCTGCCGCCGTGTATGATCATGTACAGAGACATGGTGATCATGATTGCGAAAATGATACAACCTGTGACAATATTCATTTTGTGAATATCGTCAGCGTATTGGGAGATCCTCGGCAGGAATGCAGTCTGCAGAGAAAGGATACCGAGCAGGGCGGCGCTGATCGAGATCATCTGGTTTCCGGATAAAAGGGGAGACCGGTATTTTTTATATCTGCGGTAGCCCTTTACAGCGGTTACGATCAGATACATGGAGAAAGCCGCTGAGATGTATATGGAATTACCGGGATAACTGACTACATAGTTGGACTGTACCGCCATCATGGACATCAGGAAAAGGCAGATCATCATAATCAGCATCATATATCCCGCTGCCATATACCGCTTGTACTGTGAGATCAGCGACTGGATCTCAAAGCAGAATTCACGCAGAAGGATGAATCTTGCGATCGTAAGGGAAATGTAGAAAAATGCCACAAAGGAAAACCAGCTGGAATGATTCTTGTAGGCAACATAGAAATAGTAAACCGAGAAGCAGAGATTCAGTTCCATGGATAAAGCCAGGGACAGAGACTTTTTCTGGATCAGTTCAAATACTTCCAGCTCATCCTGGAACTGCTTGGAACGGAAAAACAGGTTGACCCAGTACATGACCAGAATGATCACATAAAGGGTGAACAGTTCCAGCGGAATCAGAAGAAAATAAGACTGGATCTGGAAAAAAGATACGCCTGTCCATGCCGTTATGACAAAAACGCACATGAGGAAAATTCCTATAAAAGGAATATCAAGATATTTTACGATCGTTTCAAACATAAAACTTCTTCCTGATTCTATTGTAGATGAAATGGAATTCCTGCCGCAATAGATTTTGTTTATAAAATGCCGGAACAGAAAATGAGAAATCTGTGAAATTTGAATGCAGAGGGAAAGAAACCGGCCGGGTACAGTATAATAGTAAGGAAGCTTTGCTTCTGAAAGAAGGATAAAATGACTGACAATTATCAGGTGAAAAATAAAGGAATCAGACTGGGAAAAAACCAGTCTGCACTGGAAGCGCTGCAGAATGCGCTGCCGCACTGGATCCATGAGAAGATCGAAGATCCCACATCCGTAACAGGATTTATGTATGCCCGGCAGTGTACCTGTTCTGCATGCGGCTATAAAGCCAGCTTTGAGAAAGAATTCTGTCCGCACTGCCGTGCAAAGATGAAAAGGCTGAGAGGCCTTTAGCGGGCAGAGGGGATACGGCAATGAAAGTGGTTTTGCTGGGTACCGGAACTCCAAATGCCGAACCGTGGGCGAACGGTGCGGGATATGGTGTGATCGTGAACGGAAAACTGTATGTGGTCGATGCCGGGCCGGGCATTGTCAGGGCCTGCACCGGACTGTTTTACCGGGGTGTTGAAGAGACCCGTCCGCAGAATCTCCGTTTGGTTTTTCTGACGCATCTTCATTCGGATCATACACTTGGTCTTCCGGATCTGCTTCTGACACCGTGGGTTCTGGAAAGGAAACCGCCGGTAACCGTATATGGACCGGAAGGGACTGACTCCATGGTCCGTCATATTCTTGCGGCATATGAAAGCGACACAGGTTTCCGTTCCGGCGGGCCTGAACCGACCAGTCCGGACGGACTTGATATCCATGTCCGTAAAGTTGCCGAAGGCACAGTTTTTCAGGACGAAGATGTCAAAGTCAGCGCTTTCCGGACAGAACACGGGACTCTGGAAAGCTTTGGATATGTATTTGAAGCAGAAGGGAAAAAAGTTGTTTTTTCCGGTGATACATGTCCTCTGGATAAAATGAAGATCATTGCGGAGAATGCCGATCTGCTGATCCATGAAGCCGAATATACTGCCGGACTGCAGGAAAGAACACCGGAATGGCAGAATTATCACAGAAAGACACATACCATGTCCGTGGACCTTGCGGATATCATCGAAACCGCAAGACCGAAGAAAACAGTAACCACGCACCGGATCCTTCATCTTTCCTATTTCGAAGACAAGCCGGTGGATATGGCTGAGATACACAGAAGGGAAGAACTGCTTCTGGATGAGATACGCGGCAGGACGGATTGTGAAGTGGTCAATGGCCATGATCTTGATGTTTTCGAGATCTGAACGGCTGTCTGTTAAAAGAAAGGAAGATCTCCATGCTGAAAGTAACACAGATCAAATGCAGACCGGGAAATCCGCTTTCCCGTGAAGATATTGCCGGAAAGCTGCGGTGTCTGCCTTCCGACATCCTTTCATTTGAAGCGGACAGGGAATCGATCGATGCAAGAAAAGAAGAGCTTTATTTTGTATACAGCGTTTACGCCTCTGTCAAAAATGAAGAAAAGTATCTGCGTCTGAAAGATGTTGTTCAGGAAGAAAAACCGGTCTATAACGTTCCGGTCATGATGAAAAAAAACCGGCGCCCGCTGGTTGTCGGATTCGGTCCTGCCGGGATGTTTGCCGGACTGATTCTCGCGGAAGCAGGATGCAGGCCTGTAATTATTGAGCGGGGCAGACAGGCGGAAGACAGGGCCGGGGATGTACAGCGTTTTTTTGAACAGGGTATTCTGGATTCCGAAAGCAATGTGCAGTACGGCGAAGGAGGCGCGGGGACTTTTTCCGACGGCAAACTGACGACGAGGATCAAGAATTACAGGATCCGGAAGGTTCTGGCGGAACTGGTGGAAGCCGGTGCGGATCCTGCCATCATGTATCAGGCAATGCCGCATCTCGGTACGGACCGTCTGCATGAGATCGTCCGCAATATACGGAATAAGATCATCCGTCTCGGCGGTGAGGTACATTTTCAGACCCGGATGGAGAATCTGGTCATCAAAGACCGGAAAGTATGCGGCGTTAATACAAACCGGGGTATATTTGACGCTTCGGAAGTGATCCTGTGCCTCGGCCACAGTGCTTCGGAAACATATCGTAGTCTTCTCGAACAGGGATTTGAGATCCTGCCGAAGGATTTTGCGGCTGGGGTGCGTGTCGAACATCCGCAGGAGATGATCAACCGGAATCAGTACGGGAGATTTGCGGATCATCCTTCGCTCGGACCGGCAAGTTACCGGCTGAGTTTCCGCTCATCTGCCGGCAGGGGTGTTTACAGTTTCTGCATGTGTCCGGGCGGAACCGTGATACCCGCTTCAACTGAAGAAGGACTTCTTGTCGTAAACGGTATGAGTGAATCATCCAGAAACGGTCTGAATGCCAACAGCGCACTTCTTGTACAGATCCCGCAGAGTGATTTTTACAGGAACAGTCCGCTTGACGGATTTGCATTTCAGAAAGATCTGGAAAAGAGAGCTTTCCATACAGGATATAAGGCGCCGGCACAGAATATATCCGATTATACGGAAGGCAGAAAGACGGCGGAGTGGAACATCATTTCCAGCTATCCGCGCGGTGTGATCAGTACGGATATGCGTGAACTGTTTTCCGATGCAGTAAACCTCTCACTGCGGGAAGCGGTCATCCGTTTTGATCGCCAGATACCCGGATTCCTGAACCGCGGTATCATGATCGGGGTGGAATCCCGGTCCAGTTCCCCGATCCGGATGATCCGGTCAGAAGAAGGGATGAGCAGTTTCTGCACTGGGGTATTCCCGTGCGGTGAAGGCGCAGGCTATGCCGGCGGCATTGTATCCAGTGCGGTCGACGGCATTAAGCAGGCAGAAAATGTCATCCGGTTTATTAACGGTTAATCCCGGCATATACTGCCGGTTTTTCATTTTAAAACCCCGTTTCTGCACAAACAGGCTGATACGGGGTTATTGAACTATTGTTTTGATCCGGGCAGCGACAGGACCGCGATGGATTCAATATGCGGCGTCTGCGGAAACATATCAAACGGAATGACCGTCCGCAGAAGATATTTCTGTTTCAGTACTTTCAGGTTTTTGGCAAGCGTAGCCGGATTGCAGGATATGTATATTATTTTTTTGATGTCTGTTTTCATGATAGCTTCAAGCATACGGTCATCCATACCGCTCCTGGGAGGGTCTGCGATCAATGTGTCCACCTGCTGTGTCCGTGCAGTCTTCAGAAGCCCGTCGGCTGCGTCCATGCACATGAAGCGGACATTATCAATTCCGTTTTCCCGGGCATTCATTTCAGCGTTGCGGACAGCAGAAGGGATATTTTCGATTCCGATGACCGTTTCTGCCTTTGCGTGCGCCATCAGTGACATGGCACCGATGCCGCAGTAAGCTTCAACGATAATATTGCAGGGATCGATTTTGGATACCGCTGTCTCATAGAGCTTCTGTGCCTGCGGTTCATTGAGCTGATAGAATGATTCCGGTGAAAGGAACAGCCGCAGATCTCCGGATTTTGTCGTGAGATATTCTTCACCGGCAAGCAGTACCGGGTCACTTCCGAAAATGCCGGCTGACTGCTTTATGGTATTTTTGCTCTGATACAGGGAAATGACCGGTTCGACACTGATCAGATCATTGATCAGACTTTCAGACAACCTGTCTCTGCCGGTGATGAGAGTGCATTGGATTTTTCCGTCCAGGATACGCATGACCAGGTAGCGGATACCTTGTTTCCGCCGGCCGTCATAAGCACGCATATGATGCGTATTCAGAACATCCAGGACATCATGCTTTGTCTTCTCCAATAACGGATCATGGATCTCACAGTGCCGGATATTGATAAAAGCATTGCTGTCAGGAAGATACATTCCCGTAATGAGTTTTCCGTCCTTTTCCCTGACCGGAAGCTTAAACTGGTTTCTGTAGCCTGTACGCAGCTCACTGCCGCGGATGTTCCGGACCAGATCCCGTTTGACATTTCCGTACTTATATAACGCCTCTTCCAGAAGTTCTTTTTTGTATTTCAGCTGTGCATCATATGAAAGGATCATCATCGGGCAGGAACGGCACCGTTTCTGGTTTTTGCATACAGGGACTGTTCTTTCAGATGATCTCTGCAGAAGTTTTTCGCACCGTGCCTTCCTGTAGCTGCCGTGATCCAGAATGATTTCAACCTCGGCTTTTTCGCCCGGAAGGACACCGTCACAGAAGACAGGTATGCGTTTGTCATAGCCTATGCCTTCCCCGTTAATTCCTAATTTTTTAAATAGTATTTCCATAAAACACCTACCATAATGCCGACAGGGAACTGTCATTCACAAAGGAATCCGTACTGTAGATCACATAGATATCCGTATTGACCTGATCTGTGACCGATTCGGAAACAGGTTCATGATAATAACGCAGATCATATACCATGATATCACTGTATTCCGCTGCAAGAAAAGGGATCAGGATATGCGCAAAGGAGTCTTTGATGATGACTGCGGAACGACCGCTTGCTGCATTGGTCCTGATATGCACGGCAGCGTGATTGCCGCCGAGATAATATGCATATTTGTCTTTTACTTCCAGCTTATGCGCATCATACAGGGAGGCGGTCCTGTTTCCGTTTTCATATTCGACGGATACCTCAATGCCCGGTTCAAAATCGATCCGGTACAGTTCATCCGGTTTTGTCCAGAATGCCCCGGAGCGGGAATACATCGTTCCACAGAAGGAAGAGGAAACTTTATCATACCGGTAATTCCCGGGTTCCTTATGCAGCACCTCACGGCATATCGCTTCATATGCCAGTGCAGCCCCGCGCTCGTTCCAGTGATGGTCGGTATGAAAATATGTATTTTCCGTTTTCTGCAGTATGTCACTGACATCGATGACAGTCTGGCCGGAACATTCTTTTTTCACAGTTTCGATCAGCTCTTTTTCGTTGATATTGAAAGCACCGGAAGGAAGTGAATCACGTTCCCCGTAAGATGCTTCCGGGATAAGAAGTATATTCAGATGAAAGTTGTTCTTTTCCGAAAAATCCTGCAGGGCGGAAATGCCGGACCGGAACATTTTATCGCTGCCGGGAAGGAACTGACGGATCAGACGTCCGTTTTTCCCAAAATAGACACCGTTATTTTCCAGGACGCCCGCCAGCTGAACAGTTTTGGCTTTCACGCAGATCCAGCTGCTGCGGGCGACAAAATGATCGGTGAACCAGTCCTCAAAAGCCGTGTCAAAATGCCCGCTCAAAATTTCTGAAAAGGACAGGGAAGGAAGTTCGGAAAGATATCTGTTCTCATTTTCCGAATAGGTATATTTCGGTGCGGCAAGATTGAGAGCTGCCATTGCGTATATAAAAACCAGGAAGACAGCAATTGTGATCTTCTGCATCAGGGATATTCTTTTTTCGCTGCTGCTGTTGTTCATAGATCACCTAAAAGCGGAAATACAGAAACGGATTGTAAGATGCGTCTGTAATGAAAGCAGTACAGAGGAAAAGGGCTCCCAGGACGAGCAGGGGATATACGATATCAAGTTTCTGTTTTCTGAGGAAGGAACAGAGAGATTCAGCGACGGGTATTGATGATGCGATGCATAAAACAAACAGAAGAATATTATTCCGCAGATAATATACGGCCAATCCGTCGGTGAACCGCGCTGCTCCGAAAAACATCAGTTTCAGATACGACAGTCCTGCTCCGATATCCGTAAAAGCAAACAGTACCCATGCGGTCAGTACGATGACCATTGTATAAAGACGGCAGATCCATCCCGGACATTTTTCGAGTTTTTTCAGCAGGAATGCTTTTTCGAAAATCAGGATAATGCCGTACATCAATCCCCAGAGAACAAAATTCCAGGAAGCACCATGCCAGAACCCGGTCAGGATCCATACGATCAGTATATTGAGGATCTGTCTTCTGATGCCTTTTCTGTTTCCGCCGAGAGGGATATAGACATAATCCCTGAACCAGTATGACAGGGACATATGCCACCGCCGCCAGAATTCCGTAATGGATCTGGAAATATATGGATAATTGAAGTTTTCCGGAAAATCAAAACCAAACATTTTACCTAACCCGATCGCCATATCGGAATAGCCGCTGAAATCAAAATAGATCTGAAACGCGAAAGCGATTATTCCGGTCCATGCGGTCAGCGTGCTGATTTCTGAAAGCGGAAGGGAGGAAACGCTTTCCCATATCCTTCCGGCATTATTTGCCAGAAGGACTTTTTTGGACAAACCTGCCGTAAATCTGCAGATGCCCCGCGTAAACTGATCCTGGTTTTCCTTTCTTTTATTCAGCTGTGCCGCAATATCGGTATAGCGCACGATCGGACCGGCGATCAGCTGAGGGAACATGGTGACATAAGCACCAAAACTGACCATATCTTTCTGCGGCTCAGTTTTGCCCTGCCAGACATCGATCGGATAGGACATTGCCTGGAAGGTATAGAAACTGATGCCGATCGGAAGTCCCAGACGCAGAGGTCTGATTGCCTTTATACCTAAAGCGTTCAGATTTCCGGCTATAAAATCCCAGTATTTGAAAAAGCCGAGAATGGCAATATTGACAACAATGCACAAGAGCAGGATCCTCTTCGCACGACTTTTGTCAGTATTCCGGAAGCGGAAGATTCCCGTAGCCGCGAGATAATTGACAATGATGGAAAATAACATTACCAGGATATATACCGGTTCTCCCCAGCCGTAAAAAAAGAGGCTGACCAGGAAAAGAACCGGATTTCTCCATTCCGGTTTGACAGCATAATAGACAGCCAGTACGGCAGGAAGATATGCAAATAAAAATGTAAGACTGCTGAATACCATCTGACACGCTTTCTTTGTGAATCATTATATCAGCCACCATGTGCAAATAACAGGAATACCATCACGCAGAAAAAGGAATAAAACACAGTTTCATGCTACCATGAAAAATTCGTGAAAATCGCATAAATATGACATTTTCGGCATTTTGTGAAAAGAAAAAACAGGCAAAAGATGCTAAAATATAAACAGGGAAAGGTGGTGATCACTGATGTTTAAAAAGAACGATATCGTCGTATACCGGGGAGAGGTCTGCAAGATCGTCGGAAAACAGCGTTCGGACTTCACGGGAGAGCAGTGTTATATCCTGGTTCCTTTCTTTCAGCAGGACGGTTCCGTAAGGCATCAGGTTCCTGTTGCGAACAAAGGTGGTCATCTCCGCAATCTCGTTACGAAAGAGGAAATCAGGGAGCTGATAGAAAGCACACCGGATATCGAAATGCTGGAAAATAAACCGGCGAATATGAAGAGCCAGTATGCGGCTCTGATGAAATCAGAAGATCTGAAGGATCTGATCTGTATTATAAAAACCAGTTTTGCCAGAAATAAAGCCAGACTCGACAGCAACAAGCGTATCGCTTCCATCGACGATGAATATATGCACCGGGCTGAAAAATTCCTGTTTAATGAGATTTCCATCGTTATGGGAATGGATTATGACCAGGCAAAACAGTATTTCGAAACAGAAGTTGCCAAGATCCAGAACAGGACCGGACAGCGTCCTTCCGCTTCCGCCGACTGATACTGCCCCGCACAAAAAGAGAAAGCCAGCTGTCAGGCTGGCTTTTTAGCGTGCGATCAGTTTCGGGAAGACGTTTGAGAAACTGTCCTGGATCAGAAGATC
>CADBPK010000083.1 GCA_902796465.1 uncultured Erysipelotrichaceae bacterium
CGTCCTGTTTGAAGGCGCTCAGGCAAACATGCTGGATATCAACTACGGAACCTACCCGTACGTAACATCCTCTTCCCCGACCGCTGCAGGCGTATGCGAAGGTGCCGGTGTTTCACCGCACAAGCTGGACAGGATCATCGGTATCGCCAAAGCGTACTCCACCCGTGTCGGTGAAGGACCGTTCATCACGGAACAGCTGAATGAAACAGGTGAAAAACTCCGTGAAACAGGTCATGAATACGGCGCAACAACAGGCAGACCGAGACGCTGCGGCTGGCTGGATCTCTGCGTGGTCAAACAGGCTGTGCAGATCAACGGTCTGACCGACCTGGCGCTGACCAAACTGGATATTCTGAGCGGTTATCCGGAACTGCCCGTATGCATCGGCTATACCATCAACGGCAAACAGTATGATACGATCCCTGCTTCGGTTCAGGAATACGCAACAGCAAAACCGGTATATAAAGTCATGAAAGGCTGGCAGGAAGATATTTCCCGTGTACGCAGATTCGAGGATCTGCCGGAAGCGTGTCAGGATTATGTCCGCTTTATCGAAGAATACTGCGGATGCCGTATATCTCTCGTTTCTGTCGGTCCGGAACGTACGGAAAACATCGTTCTGCACGAACTGATATGATCGGAAACATCAGGATAGAGATCTGCGCAGGCAGTTATGAAGATGTCTGTACTGCCTCTGCCTTTGCGGAAGTGGACAGGATCGAACTGAACAGCGCCCTGGAACTCGGCGGGCTGACACCTTCCCTGTCCGCGCTGAAGGAAGCCAAAAAATCATCTTCCAAATCCATCATCTGCATGACCCGTCCCCGTCCTGCCGGATTCCGGTATACGGAACGGGAAAAAGACATCATGTATAAGGATGCCGTGCTGTTTCTCGAAAACGGCGCGGACGGGATCGTATTCGGATCCCTGCAGGATGATCTGACGATCGATATCCCCTTTGCGGAAAAGATGATCTCACTGATCCATTCCTATCAGAAAGAAGCCGTATTCCATAAGGCATTTGATCTGACGCCGGATCCCCTGCAGGCAATGGAAACCCTGATTGATCTCGGGGCAGACCGCATCCTGACAAGCGGCGGAAAGGAAAATGTGACCGAAGGTCTTTCCGTGATACGCCGGCTGAATGAGCAGTCTGCAGGGAGGATCATGATCCTGCCGGGCGGCGGCGTCAGCGAAAAAAATGTGCATGATCTGATATCTGAAGGATTATGCAGTGAGATCCATATGTCCGCCAAGGAAACGCGCAGTGACTGTGAAAACTATTTCGCGGTCAGCGCAGAACGGATCCGTACGGTTCTGAATACACTAAAAACAGGAACTGATCCAAAATGATCAGTTCCTTTTGTTTTTCCTGTTTTCTGAAAAAGATTACTCCAGAATGGATGCGCCGTTGGTGGCTATGACTTCCTTGTACCAGTCATAGGATTTCTTCTTCGATCTGGCATATGTTCCCCTGCCGTAGTCATCGACATCGACATAGATGAAGCCATAGCGCTTGGACATCTGGTTCGTGGAGTTGGAGATCAGGTCGATCGGTGCCCATGTGGTATAGCCCATGAGGTCAACGCCGTCTTCCTCGATCGCATTGTACATCTCGCGGATATGCTCGCGGAGATAGTCGATCCTGTAATCATCGTTGATCGATCCATCCGCCTCTACGGTATCCTTGGCACCGAGTCCGTTTTCAACGATGAACAATGGTTTGCGGTAGCGGTCATACAGGTCCACCAGGGAGATCCGCAGACCGATCGGGTCGATCTGCCAGCCCCAATCGGAGGAAGGAATATACGGATTCTTGATGGCGATAACGGTATTGGCTGCCGCAACATCCAGTCCTTCGTCATTCTTGGCGACACAGCTGCTGGAATAATAGGAGAAGGAAATGAAGTCGACCGGGTAATCCTTCATGATCTTCAGGTCTTCTTCCGTCATCTTAATGTTGAAACCCTTGTTTTTGTACATCTGCAGGAGATAACGCGGATATTCCCCGTGTACCTGGGTGTCGCTGTAGCAGTAGATGCTGCGCATCCGCTTCTGCTGTTCCAGGACATCTTCCGGTTTGCATGTATACGGATAATATGTGAGCTTGGTGAGCATACAGCCGACTTTCGCATCCGGGATGTTCTCGTGGGTGATCTTTACAGCGAGGGCGGAAGCGACGAACTGGTGATGCATCGCCTGATACATGACTTCTTCGAATTCAGCCTTGCTGAAACGGGATTCGATCAGGCCGCCGGTCATGAACGGATGACGGATAATGGAATCCACTTCGTTGAAAGTCAGCCACAGCTTGACCTTCTTCGCATAGCGCTTTGTGATCACGTCGACGTAGCGGACAAAGAAATCGATCGCCCTGCGGTCATACCAGCCGTTGTATTCCATTGCGAATGCCAGCGGCGGTTCATAATGCGACATCGTTACCAGCGGCTGCATTCCCAGTTTCAGACA
>CADBPK010000084.1 GCA_902796465.1 uncultured Erysipelotrichaceae bacterium
AGACGGAACAGTCGATCTCGGCAAGCTCCGCCCGATCATGTTTGATTCAGCCATGAACAAATACCGTGTTATCGGGGAGATCGTAGGTGATGCCTTCAAAGACGGCATGAAACTGAAATAATCTGAAACATTCACAGTAAATAAAGCGGCGGGGCTGTACAGCCCCGCCGCTTTGTTGTTCAGGTTCAGGATGAACGCGACAATACCGCAGTTACTTCTTCTGGGTTGAGATCCAGCAGTTCAGAGATCTCTGCCGTCGTTTTTTTCCTTTATTATGCAGGGAACAGATCAGCCTTTTTCGTTCTCCTTCTCTGAACGGATGTGGAGCTCTTCATCATATTCGTACAGGCTCATATCTGTGACTTCCTCATGGTCCGCGGTTTATTCTTTTATTTTCAGACGCTGTGAGATCTGCCCTTTTAATTCTTCCAGTTCGTTACGGATCTTATGCGTCAAGACGTTGCGGTTATCCAGCATGCCGAAGCTGCGGGGCGCTTCTGTCCGTACTTTGTTCATGTAATGCATATACTGCAGTGCGGCGTCGGCTGTCATTTCAAACAGCGGATCATCGAATAACGGTTTTTTGCGGGGCAGCAGTCCCTGCCGGTTCTTTTCGATCAGTTCAGCGTATGCCGTATGCGCGGTTTTGACGGCGCCTTCCCAGGAAAGGTAGATTTCGTTCATGGCATTGATGCCGGTCTGGTGCAGCTCATCCCTGTGTGTGCATGCCCAGGTCAGGAAAGACGCAAAGGAATCAGCGTTTTCATCGGCCAGATAACCGTTTCTGCCGTCTGTGATATCTTCCGCCGCGCAGGATCCCCTGACCAGTACGCTGCCGAGGCTGCAGGCGGCAGCTTCCCGAACGACCAGTCCGTTGGTATCAAAAGAGGAAGGGAAAACAAAGAGATCAGCGCGTGTGTTCCATGCCCGCAGATGATTCCGGTCGGATATGGCACCGGTAAAAATGCATTTTCCTTTCGGCAGACTTCCCGGCCAGGAAACGATCTTTCCGTCTTCTGTCTTTTCATCCAGAGCGATCCCGAAATGGCGGATCTTGTCTTTCAGTCCGTCGCTGTCGGTTCCGCGTCCGACGAATACCATGCGGAAATCTTCCTGCTGCGCGGTTTTATACAGCGCATCCACCAGCATCGGCAGACCTTTATAGTCCATGATCCTTCCGACAAACAGGAATACAGGCAGAGCTGCCGGCAGGTCATATTCAGAAGTTACAAGACGTACTTCTTCATCCGTTGATCTTCCCCGGGCAAAATCGACTCCATTGTGCATGACCTTGTAGTCTCCCTGATAGCCGAGGGATTTCAGGTTTTCACCGGCTCCGCGGCTGACGGTCCAGACTTCATCACAGGCGGATACGTTGTTTACCAGTGCCTTGATCGTCTCTCTCTGCAGCAGTTCCGTCGGGATCGTGTTGCGGATGTCGATATCGTACTTCGTATGATATGTCAGGACGATCGGGGCGTCCGAGGCGTCACGCACGATGCGGGCCAGGAAACAGGATGTTGCCGGGCAGTGGGTATGCAGGATCTGCGGATGCCAGGCAATCAGATTGCCGGCCTCCTTTACCGCAAGCGGGTAACCGGCGCGGTACCCTCCCGTTGCGGCCGTGGTGTCAAAACTCGGATAAGTCAGAACAGGATAGGGATATTTCGAATAATCCTCTCCCGGATAGTACGGCGTACTGACAATGACTTCCGTATCTTTTGTTTTATGCAGGTTCTCTGCGTAATTCACGACTGTATTGGCCACCCCGTCGATCACAGGCGGAAAGGCATCATTCAGCAGACAGATTTTCATATTGGTATCCTCCGGCAGATTCATGCATGATGTGTGTAAATTCTGCGTTAATAATTGAAAAAAGTTTATCTATTTCCTCAAATGAATATTATACTTAAATACGGGTGCTGAAAAATGCCTTTTTTGTTTAATTTTTTAGTATGGAGGTAACATCATGGAAACAGTTCAGGTAAAAACACCGTGGATCGAACATCTGGGAGACGTTCCGGAGCATCTGGAATACTTTGACGGAACGATGTATGAAGCGGTCGAAAAGATCGCGGAACAGTATCCGAACCAGGTCGCGTTTGATTTCATGGGTCGTCCTACAACATACAAAAGAATGATCGATGAGATCAACAAATGTGCGAAGGCACTGCGTACGATCGGCGTGCGGGATGGCGACAGGGTAACGATCGCCATGCCGAACTGCCCGCAGGCTATATTTATGTTCTATGCCATCAATCTGATCGGTGCAGTCGCGAATATGATCCACCCGCTGTCCGCGGAAAAGGAGATCGAATTCTATCTTAATGCTTCCAAAAGCGTAACGGCGATCACCCTGGATCAGTTTTATCATAAGTTTGAAAAGATCCGTGCCAACACGGGCATCGTCAATATCATCATCGCTTCCGTCAAGGACGAGTTGTCCAGACCTGTAAGGGCGGGATATATGTTGACGGAAGGCAGAAAGATCAAAAAGATTCCTGCCGACGCGCCGGTGATCCGCTGGAATCAGTTCATGATGCTCAGCAAAAGCTGTTTCTATAACTATAAGGTAAAGAAGAAGGCAGATGACGTGGCCGTTATCCTGTATTCCGGCGGAACGACAGGGACGACCAAGGGTATTCTCCTGACAAACAAGAACTTCAACGCGCTGGGCCAGCAGGTCGTAGCCGCAAACCCGATGTTCCGTCCGGGAGACAAGATGCTTGCGGCAATGCCGCTGTTCCACGGCTTCGGACTGGGCGTATGCATCCACACGATGCTGTCGCAGGGCGGCCGCTGCATCCTGGTGCCGCGTTTTACAGCCAAGAGCTATGCCAAGCTGATCACGAAGTACAAGTGCAATTTCATTGCCGGCGTACCGACGCTGTATGAAGCGCTGCTGAGACTGCCGTCCATGGAGAAAGCGGACCTCAGCTCCCTGAAGGGCGTATTCTCCGGCGGTGATTCCCTTTCCATTGAACTGAAGAAGAAATTCGACAAGTTCCTGGCAGATCACAATGCGGCCATCCAGGTACGCGAAGGCTACGGCACGACGGAAACAGTTACGGCGTGCTGTCTGACACCGCGTGACCGCTATAAGGAAGGCAGTATCGGTCTGCCGTTCCCGGATACCTATATCAAGATCGTAAAACCGGATACAGACCAGGAACTGCCGTATGGCGAAGAAGGCGAGATCCTGCTTGCCGGACCTACTGTCATGCAGGGATATATGGATCATCCGGATGAAACAGCCAAAACGCTGCGTACGCATGCGGACGGCCTGACCTGGGTCTATACCGGTGACCTCGGCGTCATGGATGATGAAGGATTCATTTATTTCCGCGGAAGGGCGAAGCGCATGATCGTTTCTTCCGGATACAACATTTATCCGGCCCAGCTGGAAAATATCCTGGATGCGCATGAGAAAGTACAGATGAGCTGCGTCATCGGTGTGCCGGATCCGTACAGGATGCATGTGGTCAAGGCATTTATCATGCTGAAACCGGGTGTTCCCGCTTCGGATGAAACAAAGCAGGAGATCATGGATTACTGCCGTCAGCACATTGCGAAATATGCGATGCCGAAGGATATCGAATTCCGGAAGGAACTTCCCAAGACGCTGGTGGGCAAGGTTGCCTACCGCCAGCTGGAGGAAGAGGAACTGGCAAAACTGAAGGAAAAAGAAGCAGAGACAGAAACAGAAAAAGCCTGAGATCATAAGATCCCAGGCTTTTCTTTACTGATTGTCAAATACCAGGCAGGCAGCGCCGAGCAGGCCGCTGTCATCTCCGAGGGCTGCTTTTTCGATGCGGACGTACGGGACCATAACGGAATATACTTTCTGTTTTACGAGATCCTGCACTTCTTCGATGAAGCCTTCCGTCTTCAGGGCAACGGAACCGCCGAGAATGATGATATCAGGGTCGGTATAGCCGATAACACCGGCAAGGTAGTTTGCGAGGTACTCCTCTGCCTCCTGCATGATCTTCTGTGCTTCCGGATCTCCCCGGCGGGCAAGCTCGGTTACTTCCCCGGCATGGCTGACCGCGAGACCGCAGTTCTCTGCCCTTGCCTTGATTGCCGATCCGGAACAGAGGGCTTCAATGCCGCCGGGAAGGATACTGCCGTGGGCAGGTCCGTTTTTCCACAGGATGGTATTTGCTACTTCGTTGGCGAAGCCGTGCGCCCCGTGAAAGATCTTTCCGTTCAGGATCAGGCCGGCGCCGAATCCGGTGGAGACAGTGAAGAACTGTACGACAGGCAGGCCTTTACCGGCACCGGTTTTCGCTTCCGCAAGGGCTGCGAGATTGGCGTCGTTTTCCAGATATACAGGGATCTGCAGTTCGGTTTCCAGTTCCTTTGTGATATCCAGGTTATGCCATCTGCCGAAGAGGTTCGGCGGTGTCAGTACTTTCCCGCTCACCAGGTCCAGCGGTCCCGGGCAGGAAAGGCCCAGACCTTCCACGATATGAGGGAATGAGCGGACGGTCTCACAGATCTGTCTGAGGGTATGATCCGGATCGTTTGTGTCGGTGGAAAACCGTACTCTTTCTTCGATCTGGAAATGTTCATTGATCAGGGCAATCCTGGTATTTGTCCCGCCGATATCGGCTGCGGCAGCGTATTTCATAGTATGAGTCCCTTTCTGCGTATTCTTCGATACATGTTTATATTACAATGGTCACAATTCGGCATGAAACCGGATACAAAATGAAGTATTCCGTGATATGCTTATTATGTCAGAAATTGAATGAAACAGACAAAATAATTTGAAAACAGGAGGATAGATTATGACAGAGAAGAAATACGATGTAATCGCACTTGGTGAACTTCTGATCGACTTTACGGACAGCGGTCTTTCCCCGCAGGGCAACCCGCTTCTGGAAGCCAATCCGGGCGGCGCTCCCTGCAATGTACTGAGTATGCTGCAGAGACTGGGCAAGAAAACAGCGTTTGTCGGAAAAGTCGGTGAAGACCAGTTCGGACGCAATCTTGCGGACGCGATCAAGGAACAGGGAATCGACGCATCACATCTGAAGATGGATCCGGAGATCCACACGACCCTGGCAATTGTATTGAAGAAACCGGACGGAGACCGTGATTTCGCGTTCTACCGCAAACCCGGTGCGGATATCATGTTAACGGAAGACGAGATCGATCCGGATTTCATCAAAGAAGCGAAGATATTCCATTTCGGATCACTGTCCCTGACAGATGAGCCGGTCCGTTCTGCGACGAAGAAGGCAATTGCGGCGGCGAAGGAAGCCGGTGCGCTGATCTCCTTTGACCCGAACCTCAGAGAACCGCTGTGGGAAACACTGGATCATGCCAAGGAACAGATCGACTGGGGCATGAAACAGAGCGACATCCTGAAGATCAGTGACAACGAGATCATCTGGTTCACAGGCAAAGAAGACTTTGACGAAGGCATCGCGGCACTGAAAGCTGCTTATCCGAACCTGAAATTCATCGCCCTGTCCATGGGACCGGACGGAAGCCGCATCTACCTGGACGGCAAGCGTGTGGAAAAGGCTGCTTATCTGCAGGAAGGCACAATTGAAACGACAGGTGCAGGCGATACATTCTGCGCGAATATGCTGAGCGGCATCCTCGATTACGGACTGGATATGGATGAAGAGACCATGATGAAAGTCCTGAAACAGGCCAATGCGGCAGCTTCCCTTGTTACGACAAAGAAGGGTGCGCTGCGTGTCATGCCGACGCTCGATGAGGTCAACGCATTCATCGCTTCCCGCGAATAATACAGGCGGAAATATAACGAAAATCATAAACAGGAACGGAAGCCGGAAGAAGGCTGTCTGTTCCTTTTTTTAATCGTTGCGCTTTGTGCAGAATTGATTCAAAATAGGATTGAAGTGTACCAAAAAGGAGGGAGGATGACATGAATTATCAGAAAGAAAATTTTCAGGATCTGATCGAAAGAATGGAATCTTATCTCAAGGAAAAGAAGTACGTGGAGGCAAGGGATACACTTACGGATCTGGAGCCGGTAGACATCGCTTATATCATGGAAAGTCTGCCGGAAGACACCATTCCTGTCGTATTCCGCCTTCTCCCGAAGGAACCGGCCGCGGAAGTATTCGTCGAGCTGGATAGCGACTCCCAGGAGAGCCTGATCAAGGGATTCTCCAAATCAGAGCTGAAGGAAGTCATCGATGAGCTGTATCTGGATGACGCGGTCGACATCATCGAAGAGATGCCGGCCAATGTCGTCAGAAGGATCCTGGCTACGGCAGACCCCGAGACACGGAAAAATATAAACAATATCCTGCAGTACCCGGAAGATTCGACCGGGTCGATCATGACCACGGAGTATATCGATCTCAAGATCAACCTCACAGTGGAGGATGCTTTGAAAAAGATCCGCCGTGTGGGACAGGATATGGAAACGATCAACGTTATGTATGTGGTAGATGTGGACAGACATCTGCTTGGTTATGTTTCCATCCGTACACTCCTTCTGGCAGATGAACATGACACCATGAAGGAGATCATGGATGACAATATCATTTCCGCCTCAACACTGGATGACCAGGAAGAAACAGCCCGTAAGTTTGAGAAGTACGACTTCCTGACCATGCCGGTCGTGGACAAGGAAAACAGGCTGGTCGGTATCGTTACCATCGACGACGCGATCGACGTCCTGACGGAAGAGACCACCGAAGATATTGAAAAGATGGCCGCTATCGCGCCAACCTATAAGCCGTATCTGAATACAGGAATTATGGAGACGGTCAAGTCACGTATTCCCTGGCTTCTGTTGCTGATGGTGTCCGCAACGTTTACCGGTCAGATCATTTCTTCGTTTGAGGATGCGCTGGCTGCCGTGACGGTGCTGAACGCATACATCCCGATGCTGATGGATACGGGCGGAAACGGCGGCTCGCAGGCCAGCGTTACCGTGATCCGCGGTATCTCCCTGGAGGAGATCACATTGAAAGACCTGGCCAAGGTCATCTGGAAAGAGATCAGGGTTGCTGTTGTGGTCGGCATTATCCTTGCCTGCTGTAATTTTGTGAAGCTGATGCTGGTCGACACGATGCTGTTCCATAACCCGATCACATTAACGGTTGCGCTTGTCATCTGCACGACCCTGGTATTTACCGTATTTGCAGCCAAGCTGGTCGGCTGCTCGCTGCCGATCTTCGCGAAAGCACTGGGTTTTGACCCGGCCGTTATGGCGTCACCGTTCATCACCACGATCGTGGATGCCATTTCCCTGCTGATCTATTTCCAGTTTGCGCGTATGTTCCTGCATCTGTAAAAATATGAAGACATTGTTTATCGGAAACAGCCATACATATATGAATGATATGCCGTATCTGTTTCAGACGCTGTACCGGGATTCGTTCGGTATTGAGAATGAAGCGGTGATGCTGGCATATTCCGGCAGGAGTCTGGAATGGCACCGGAAGGAATATCTTTCCTACCGGTACCAGCTGCTGTACGGACATTATGATTACTGCATCATTCAGCAGGCAGCCCATCCTTTTCCGGAAGAAGAAACGACCATGGAAAACGGAAAGAAACTCATCGAGCTGTGCCTTGCCTGCGGGACGAAGCCGGTCCTGTTCATGACATGGGCTGAGAAGATCTTTCCGGAAAATCAGGAGAAGATGATCCGGGTATATGAGAAGCTCGGGGCAGAAACAGGAACATGCATTGCGCCGGTAGGAAAAGTATGGCAGAAGGTCCTGGAAAAATATCCGGAAATTGAACTGTATTATCAGGACGGCGAACATGCTTCGCCTTACGGGGATCTTCTGATCGCCATGACTTTGTGCCGGACCCTGCATCCGGAAGGGGAGCTCCGCATACCGGAAACGATCATCGATTACCGGGTCGACTTTGAAACGGAATTCCCGACGGCTTCCCTGGATGATACACGGTTTATTCCCTGCGATCCGGAGATTGCCGCAAAGATCCTGCGTGAAGTGGATACATTGGTCTGACAGAACAGTGCGTATACTGCACTGTTTTTATATGCAGGCAGAAAAAAGGCCATATCCTCCGGAATTGATATATTCCGTGATATGGCTTTTGTTTTATGCTTCTCTGCGCCGGAAGTGTTTCAAGATGAGATGGTAGATCCCGCGGATGACAGCGAAGATGAAGAACATCGCCATGAAGCCGCCGAGTCCGTATACGACGTCTGCCATTTCCACACGTCCGGTGCCGGAATAGCCCTGGCCGATCTCAATGGCGAATGTCAGTACGAGCATACAGGTGAATACATAGATCCATGTAATGACCATGGTGTGGTTTCTCTTCGCAAGGAATTTAAACAGCGGGTAGATCGCGAATACCATCAACAGGCCGATGATGCCGATCACAAGGAAGTGAAGCTGCTTGTCATCCAGCACGACGGAATTTGATTCATTCCAGGCACCGATCCGGTCCCGGTAATAGGCTGTAAGTCTTACAAACCAATATATCAGTTCAGTGAACATAGATACCTCCGTTCAATTGAAATGATATTATACGCATATGCCGTGATATAATCAAGAGTATGAAAAAAGGGTTATTTATCACATTCGAAGGACCGGACGGCAGCGGAAAGACGACTGTCAGCACAGCGGTCGCGAAGAAACTGGAACAGGAAGGATATCCTGTACGCTATACGAGGGAACCGGGCGGGATCGATATTGCGGAACAGATCCGCAGTGTGATCCTGGATCCGAAAAACACGGCAATGGATGCGCGGACGGAAGCACTGCTTTATGCCGCAAGCCGCCGGCAGCATCTGGTTGAGAAGGTGATCCCGGCGGTGGAGGCGGGCATTACGATCATCAGTGACAGGTTTGTGGACAGTTCGCTTGCCTATCAGGGATGCGGCAGGGAGCTCGGCATCGAAAAGGTATATGCCATCAATGAGTTCGCGATCGAGGGTTATCTGCCGGATAAGACCGTATTTCTGAATGTGGATGCTGAGACCGGCCTGAAGCGGATCGGCAGCCGCAGTTATCTGGACCGGCTGGACCAGGAAGGACTGGCTTTCCACCAGCGCGTATATGAAGGTTATCAG
>CADBPK010000085.1 GCA_902796465.1 uncultured Erysipelotrichaceae bacterium
ACGGATTTTCACGGAAAACTTGTGAAGGGGGAAATGTTCCATGCTTCAAAAAATAGATAGGATACAGAGATACTGCATCGTGCTGGTACTGATCCAGGCCGCCGTTCTTCTGGGACTGTTCTTTTTCACCAGAAGGGACATCCTGATCCCGCTTCTGTTCTTTATTGCGGAAGCAGCGGCCCTGTTCTATGTGTTCCGGCAATTCCGCAGTGTATATGAAGAAGCGTCCATCGGCGTGGAGAACACGCTGGGCGAAACGGCGAAGGAAGCCTATCTTTCCGGCGGTATCGGTATGGTCATGTATGATGATAATTACGTCATCACATGGATGAGCGAACTGTTTGAGGAAAGAGGCATCAACCGGGTCGGCAGAAAAGTCCTGACCTGGATCCCGGAAGCGGATGATCTGATCTCCGGCAAAGCCGACCAGGTCATGGTCAGACTGGACAAGCATGTCTATGAGATCAGGCGGGTGGAAGATGAAGCGATGCTGTTCTTCCGTGATGTCACGGATATCTCCTCTTTTGAGGAAAAATACAACGAAGAACGTGTTGTAATCGGTCTGGCAAGTTTTGATAACTACGAAGAAAGCACACAGTCTGAAGATGAAGCGGATGTGGCTGCAATCAATACCGCAGTGCGCACGCCGCTGACGGAATACTGCGCGAAATACGGTATTCTGACAAAGAGACTGAACAATAACCGCTATATGCTCGTTCTGAACGAAAAGATCTTCAACGAACTGGTTACGGATCATTTCTCTGTTCTGAACAAAGTCAAGAGGTCGGCGCAGAAGGCGGATGTCGCAATCACGCTTTCCATGGCTTTCGCCAGAGGCACTTCCGATTTCTCGGAACTGGATGAGATGGCATTCAAACTGATGGATCTCGCCCAGACCAGAGGCGGTGACCAGGTCGCTGTGCAGAAAGCAGGCGATGAAGTCAAATACTACGGCGGATCGAGTGAAGCGACCGAAAAGAGATCACGTGTGCGTGTGCGCGTTATGTCCCATACGCTGCGTGACCTGATCATGCGTTCCAGCAATATTATCATCTGCGGTCATAAGACAGCTGATTTTGACTGCATCGGCTCAGCCATCTGCATTTCACGGATGGCAACTGCCCTGCATAAGAACGCGTGCATTATTGCCAAAACCGGCGGACTGGAAGAAAAAGTTTCCGAGGCAATGAAGACATATGAGAAGGAACTGAAGGAAGAAGTAAGCTTTGTGACGGAAAGCGAAGCGCTCAACCAGCTTCAGGAGAATTCTCTCGTGATCATGACAGATCACCACAACATGAAACAGACAAACGGTGCCAAAGTACTGGAAAGGGCGAAAAAGATCGCGATCATCGATCATCACCGCCGTTCCACGGAAATGGGTGTCAAGCCGGTATTTATCTATATTGAAGCCGGGGCAAGTTCCTCATGCGAACTGCTGACGGAAATGATCCCGTATGTTTCTTCCAGGGTGGATATCAGTGAAACCGCAGCGACATTTATGCTGACGGGAATGATCATTGATACCAATCACTGGCGTGTGCGTACTGGCGCAAGAACCTATGAAGCCGCAAGCGTGCTGAGAACGATGGGCGCCGATCCGCTTCTCGCCAATGAGTTCCTGAAGGATACATATGATGAATTTGAAATCAAGAGTATGATCCTGGGATGCAGTGAGCGTTATGCGAACGGTGTCGTGATCGCTCCTGTCAAGGGCAGAGTCGTCAGCCGTTCTCTCATGTCACAGGCAGCTGACAGCCTGCTCGGCATCCAGGATGTACAGGCGGCGTTTGTAATCGCAAATGACGCGGATACGGAAACCGCTATTTCCGCCCGTTCGGGAGGCAGGATCAACGTTCAGAAGATCATGGAGGAAATGAAAGGCGGCGGTCATCTGACAGCTGCGGCCATGCAGAGACCAAAGTGCAATATCGATGATCTGAAGCAGGAACTGCTGGATGTATTGAACCAATATTTTAAGGAGGGTATACAGGATGAAAGTGATACTTAAACAAGACGTAAAGAAAGTCGGAAAAAAAGGACAGATCGTGAATGTCGCGGACGGATACGCGAGAAATTTCCTGATCGCGCGCGGACTGGCTGTCGCGGCTACGGAAAAGAGTCTTGAAATACTGGATATCCAGAAAGAAGAAAACGCGAAAGCTGAAGCACAGAAAGAAGCGGATGCCAGGTCACTCGCTGAAAAGATGAACGATATAGTCCTGCATTTCACCGTAAACGCAGGCAAGGAAGGACGTGTCTTCGGTTCTGTTTCCACAAAGCAGATCGCGGAGGAGCTGAACCGTCAGGGTATCCAGATCGACAAGAGAAAGATCCTTGATACAGATCCGATCCAGACACTCGGATTCACCAAAGTCCGGATCGAACTATATAAAAATGTAATCGCAACAATCCGATGTGAACTGAAAGGAAAAGAATCATGACCGTGTCCAGGACACTTCCTTCCGCTCCTGAAGCGGAAGCGAGTCTGCTCGGCACAATGATGGTTTATCCCAACGCGACCCGGATCGCTATGGAAGAAGGGCTGAATGAGGATGATTTTTTCGTCACGGGGAACCGGACGATCTTCCTTGCCATGCAGAAACTGTATCAGACCGGCAAGCCGGTTGATCTGACGACGGTATCGGCACTGCTCTCAGCGCAGAATGCCCTGGAGAAATGCGGCGGGATCCAGTATCTGATGACACTGAGCGACGCAGCTGTCACGAGTGCCAATACAAAAAACTATGTTGCTATCATCCATGACCGCGCCATCATGCGGAATATGATCGAAGCCACGATGCGTATCGCTGAAGAAGGCATGAAGGATCAGAGCGATGTGGATGCTTATCTGGATCAGGCAGAAAAAGAGATCCTGAATATTTCACGCGCCAGACGCACTACTGAATTTACAACTTCCACGGAACTGATGGGGAATGTACTGGATATCATCCGAACCCGTTCGGAAAACACTTCCGGCATCACCGGCCTGAAAACCGGACTCAGGGATCTGGATGCGATCACGCACGGATTTCAGAAAGGGGATTTCATCGTCCTGGCAGCGCGTCCCTCCATGGGTAAGACAGCTGTTGCGCTGAATCTTGCTATGCGTGTCGCAATGCATCAGAAAGGACAGGGAGCGATCGCGATATTCTCTCTGGAAATGGCCAGTGAGCAGCTCGGCATGCGTCTGCTCAGCGCACGCAGCCGTGTGCCCGGCGATAAGATCCTGACCGGCAGACTGACGAATGATGACTGGAACCGGGTCAATGAAGCAGCTTCCGAACTGCAGAGCACCAGTCTTTATTTCGATTCCACTTCCGGTATCAAGATGCCTGAGATCTTCTCAAAATGCCGCAAACTGCAGGCAGACCAGGGACTGCTTATGGTCGTGATCGACTATATCCAGCTGATCGAAGGAAGTTCCAGCAGACGGAATGAAAACCGCCAGCAGGAAGTTTCCGAGATCTCCAGAAATCTCAAGGCACTGGCCAGGGAGATGAATGTTCCTGTTCTCGCTTTGTCACAGCTGGCCCGGAGTGTTGAACAGCGGCCTGACAAGCATCCTCTTCTGAGTGATCTGCGTGAATCCGGCGCCATCGAGCAGGATGCGGATATCGTCATGATGCTTTACAGGGAATCCTACTACAACGAAGAGATCCGTGAAGCCGCAAAGGACTCCGGTACGGAACGTCTGGAAATCAATATTGAAAAGCACAGAAATGGCGCTGTCGGAAAAGTGAATGTAGCGTTTGAGGCAAATACAAGTTATATCACAACACTGCAGTACGCACCGGAACAGCAGGGAGGCGCTGCATGAAGAAACTTCTGACATTGATCGGATGTTTTCTGCTTGCGGTATTGATCGTTTTCTTTATGCCGTCTTTACAAAACGGGAAGGGAATCGAGATCGATACGGAAGCTTCACAGGGAGTCGGAATGTTTCATCAGAAAATTACCGGCACAACCGAGAGTCCGGATAAAATATTCAAGTTGTACCACAACGGAGAACTGGTCGGAATTCTGAAAGACAGGAAAAAGCTGAATGAGCTTCTGAAAGAAGTGTATGAAGAAAACTACAGTGAGGAATTTCCGGATTCTTCTGTACGTCTGGATAAGGATATTTATACGACAGAAGAACAGAGCCGTTTTACTTACACCGATGCGGATGACGAGATCATGGGATATCTTAAGGATAATGATCTGTTTACGATCGAGTGTACGGCTGTCAGTTTTTCCGAGAATGATGCTGTCTATGCAGAGATCTATGTAAAAGATCCGGAAATGTATGAAAAGGCGATGAATGAATACATTACCTATTTCATCGATCCCGAAGCACTGGTCACGATCACAAGCGGAAAGCAGACGCCGCAGCTGACGACCTACGGTACACGTGATGTCGGCATCAGTATCAGTGAGTCGATCAGTGAAAAGAAATCATTCGCAAAACCTTCTGAGATCAAAAAAACAGAAGAGGAAATACTGGAATTTCTAAAGTATGGTGAAAAGACCGAAAAAGAATATTATACCGTAAAAGAATATGACACCGTTGCGGGTGTAGGTGCGAAGAACTACGGTCTTTCCGCAACGCAGGTAATGAACCTCAACCGGGACAAGATTACCGATGTGGATCAGATTCTGAAGGCAGGTGACAAGCTGTGCATTACCTATTTTGAATCTCCGGTCAATATCGTTGTCACGAAACAGGCTCTGCGTAAGGAACCGCTGTATCCGGATACGATCTATGTTGAAGATCCGGAACTTCTCAAAGGCACGACCGAGCTGCGTCAGGCCGGTGAGGATGGATACCGCAACGCGCTGTATCAGGAAAAATGGATCAACGGCGTCCTGATCAACGGTGTGCTGGAATCCAGCGTGGATGTCAAGCAGCCGACGAATGAGATCATTGCCCTCGGAACGAAGGAGCTTCCGAATGTCGGAACAGGCATCTTCCGTTTCCCTGTCGACAATGCGATCATTTCCTGCGGCTGGGGCTGCTACTACGGTCACAGAGGTGTGGATTTCCAGAATCTGTATAACAAATGGGATTATGTCCATGCGGCTGACCGCGGTGTCATTTCCAAGGTCGCATATCATTATATCAACGGAAATTATGTCCTGATCAATCACAACAACGGCCTGTCTTCCTATTACGGGCATATGCGTGAGCTGAGCCCGCTGCCGGTCGGCACAATCGTTGACAAGGGAGATATCATCGGACGGATCGGTATGACCGGATACGCAACCGGACCGCATGTGCACTTCTTCATCTTTGATACAGGAAATATGAACAGCAGATACAATCCGTGTGCGGGGTTTCTGCCATGTTATTAAGATATACAATGATCGCAAGCGGTTCCAAAGGGAACTGCTTTGTGATCGAAGACAGGGATACGGTTCTTCTGATCGACTGCGGCTCAACAAGGAAACATATTGCGCAGTCTTTCGAAAAGATCGCCCTGGACAAAGAGAGAATCAATGCCGTTCTGATCACGCATGATCACTCGGATCACGTTTCACAGATCCGCCATTTCAGGGGAAAGGAGATCTGGTCTCCCGTCCCTCTTCCGGATATCCCTGCCCGTCAGGTCATACCGCACCGGCCGTTTATGATCGGATGTCTGAAGATCACGGCACTGGCGCTTTCACATGATGCGCCGAATACCGTCGGCTATGTGATCGAGGACGGGGAGGAAAAACTCGTTTATATCACGGATACGGGTTATGTGAACAATGCATATCTGAAATTCATCTCGGATGCGGATTACATCGTAATGGAAAGCAATCACGATATAGAGATGCTGATGGCGACACGCCGTCCGCAGTATCTGAAAGCCAGGATCTATTCTGACCAGGGTCATCTATGCAATGAAGACTGCGCAGCGCTGCTGAGCAGGATCGTTACGGAACGTACGAAGATGATCATACTGGCGCATATCAGCCAGGAAGCCAATACCAGGGAAAAAGCACTGGAAGCGACATGCCGGGTACTGCTGTCCGAAAAAAAAGGACAGCTGAACCGCGATCTTGTCGTCTGTGCTGCCGGGCAGTATGAAATGATCCGGAAAGGAAGCACAAATGAAGAAATGGAACTGGGTACCGTTTATCGTTCTGTTGGTCTGGAATCTTATTCTCAGCTTCGTCTGTTTTGAGCTTCTGAAAAACAGGACAGCTGTGCCTGCACCTGCCGGCGAAAGCGAAACGGTGCATACGCATACTGACTATACGACGGATATTACTGATATCCTGGAGCGCATGCAGAGTTCTGTTGTGCTGATCGAAACAGCTGATGATACACACCGGGTTCTGGCAAATGGGACGATCTATACGCGTTCTGACAATACGCTGTTCATCTTCACGGATCTGGAGAGCCTGGATAATTCGAATTCGGTCATGGTCCGGTTTGACAACGGACTCGCGGTCAGCGGGAAAATCGTGCTGAAAGACAGCAGGACAGGTATTGCCCTGGTCAGTGCGGATGTGGACTTTGAAACAAGAGCGGCTGAAAAAGGAAACAGCGACCTGGTTGAACAGGGTGAAAATGTCATTGCTTTCGGCGGCAGGAAACCGGAAACCGGAAGCAGTTATGCCAGTCTTGGTGTCATCAGCAGCACAGGATACAGAAGAATGTATCAGGGATCGATGTGGCTTGCCGGCATTTTCGAAGCTGACATTCATGTGAACGAAGGGAATATCGGCGGACCTCTGCTGAATGCAGGCGGCGAGATGATCGGCGTGATCGTCAGTGGGCCTTCTGACAGCGATCAGGAAATCGGATATGCCCTGGCGGTCAATGAAGCAGATATCATTTTCCAGCAATTTCAGGAAAGCGGAAAACTTCACAGGGCGGAACTCGGAATCAGCGGATACAGCCTGAGTGATATGAAAGCCTATCAGAAAAGTGCCAGGAATATCCCGGTCAATCTCAGCAGGGGCGTTCTTGTGACAAATATCCTTTCTTCTTCACCGGCCGCAGAGAAGATCAGCGAAGGAGATGTCATCACCAAGATCGGTGAAGAGGAGATCGCTGATATGAAAGATCTGAACACGAAACTTTACCGGGATGAGTCAGAGCTCACCTTTACGATTCTGCGGGATAACGTGGAAACAGAAGTCAGTGTGGTGCTGAAATGATACGGATCATCGCCTGCGGGAAACTGAAGGAGAAATGGCTCAGGGAAGGTACAGCAGAATATCTGAAACGCATCAGTCCGTACGACAGGATCGAGATGATCGAAGTACAGGACGAAAAAGCGCCTGAAAACAACAGTGATAAAGACAACGAAAAAGTAAAGAAAACAGAAGGGGAAAGGATCCTGAAAAGGATCCAGGATGAGGAATACGTGATCCTTCTGGATCTGGCCGGAAAAGAATGGAGTTCGGAAGAGATGGCAGCGCATATGCAGTCTCTTTACAACCGGTCACAGAACAGGCTCACATTTGTTATAGGGGGATCCCTTGGTGTATCGGAAGATCTGATCCGCCGCAGCAATCACAGATGGTGTATCTCAAAATGCACCTTTCCGCATCAGCTGTGCCGGCTGATCGTGGCAGAACAGATCTACCGGGCTTTCAGGATTCTTCATCACGAACCATATCACAAATAAAAAAGAGGAAGAAATTTATGATACGCAGTGCAGGAATACTGATGCCGGTCAGTGCCCTCCCGTCTGAGTACGGGATCGGTACGCTCGGTGAAGAAGCAGAAAAATTTATCGACTTTCTGGCTGAAAGCGGCCAGACCTACTGGCAGATTCTGCCGACAGGGCCAACCGGGTTCGGAAATTCCCCGTACCAGTCTCTGTCATCATTTGCGGGAAGCCATTATCTGATAGATCTGAAAAAGCTGATCGATCAGGGTCTTCTGGAGAAAAAGGAAGCTGACGCGCCGGACTGGGGAAAAGATCCGGAAGAGATCGATTACGGCAAATTATACAATCACCGTCTGAAGGTTCTCCGCAAAGCGTGTGCGCGGCTTGCCCTGAAGCATCCGGATGATTATCTGCGTTTCATCACAGAGGAAAAATCCTGGCTGTACGACTATGCCGTATTCATGGCAATCAAAGAAGAACAGAAAGGCGCTGCCTGGCATCAGTGGCCGGCGGAACTGCGCAATCACAAGTCGGAAGCTGTCCGTCAGGAAGCGGAAAGACTGAAGGATGAAGTTATCTTCTGGGAACGTGTGCAGTATCTGTTCTATACCCAGATGAAGGAAATCAAGGCATATGCGGAAAAGAAGGGTATCCAGATCATAGCGGACCTGCCTTTCTATGTCGCGGCAGACAGCATCGATGTCTGGAGTCATCCGGAACAGTTTGAACTGGACGGTGAATACAGAATGACATATTGCGCCGGCATGCCGGGCGGACAGAAATGGGGCAACCCTCTGTTCCGGTTTGACCAGATGCGCAATGATAACTATTCATGGTGGATCGAACGCTGCATGCACCAGTTCCGGTTTGCGGATGTGCTGCGCATCGATCATTTCCGGGGTTTTGAATCCTATTACGCTGTCGATATGCACAATGACGCACACAGTCACTGGCGCAAAGGGCCGGGACTGGACATCTTCCGCCGCCTGGAGGAAAAGGCAGGGAAACGGCAGATGATCCTGGAAGATCTCGGTGAACTGACACCTGAATTCATAGCGATGGTAAAGGAATCCGGATATCCGGGAATGCGTATTCTGCAGTATGCATTTGATCCGAATGATCCGGGATCCGTATACATGCCGTTCCAGTATATCCGGAACTCTGTTGTCTATACCGGCACCCATGACAATGATACGCTGGCCGGCTGGATCAGAGATCCGCAGAACAAAAAACGTATAGAACGGGCACGGGAATACCTCGGCGCAGGAAAGACCGGTGATATGCGTACAGCCCTGCTGAAATGTGCATACGCCTCCGTCAGCGATCTGGCCATCGTACAGATGCAGGATGTGCTGGGACTGGATTCCTCACACCGCACCAATGATCCGGCAGCGGATGGAAATCACTGGTCATTCCGCATCAAAAAGGGTTCATATGACAGAAAAACAGCGGAACAGCTGAAGGAATGGATGCTTCTGTACTGCCGGAATAACTGGAATGCAAAGGTCTGACACCCTTGTATTCATGACAAGAATTTCACAATGAAAGCGCTTGCGCTCATGCCTGCTATAGAGTAAAATGAGTTCAGAAATAATATGGGAGGTAAAAAATCTAATGAAAGAAATTTCTGTAACAGTTATTGATCCTGTTGGATTACACGCACGTCCGGCTACTGTTGCTGTCAACGCAGCCAGCAAATTCAAGAGTGAAGTAAAAGTTGCTTATAAGGGCCGCACAGTTAACATGAAGTCAATTATGGGCGTTATGTCCTTAGGTATTCCGACACAGTCTGAAATCACTGTATCCTGCGAAGGCGAAGATGAGGATGAAGCTATTCAGACAATTGAAGAAGTATTACGCGCTCAGAAGGTAATTGCTTAATCACAAAAGGATAATAATCAATGGGAGTGGGCTTTTGCTCTGCTCCCTTTTTTTAAAGAAAGGATAATTTTGTATGACTTATTTGGATGAATACAAGCGTTGGCTTGAAGCGGATCTGCTTGACTGTGATCTGGGTCCTGAACTTCTGGGCATCAAAGATGATGACGATGCCATCAAAGAGCGCTTTGCAGTAGCCCTGCAGTTCGGTACAGCCGGCCTGAGAGGAACGCTCGGCGCAGGTACAAACCGGATGAATATCTGGGTAGTACGCCAGGCAACACAGGGTGTCGCGGAATGGGTTAAAACACAGGGCGGCAGCCAGACAGTGGCCATCAGCTATGACAGCCGTCTCAAAGGCTGGAATTTTGCCAGAGACGCAGCAGGTGTTCTTGCGGCAAACGGAATCAATGTACGTATCTATGATGAACTGATGCCTGTACCGGCACTGAGCTTTGCGACAAGGTACTATAAGTGCAACGCCGGAATCATGATTACTGCTTCCCACAACCCGGCAAAATATAATGGTTTCAAAGCTTACGGACCGGATGGCTGCCAGATGACTGATGACGCTGCGGCTGTCGTTTATGATGCGATCCAGAAGACAGATGTCCTCACAGGTGCAAAATACATGTCATTTGCGGAAGGCGTTGAAAAAGGCCTGATCAAATTTGTAGGCGATGACTGCAAGGACGCTTTATACGAAGCGATCGAAGCACGCCAGGTACGTCCGGGATTATGCAAGACAGCCGGACTGAAGCTCGTTTATTCACCGCTGAACGGAACAGGTCTCGTTCCGGTTACACGCGTACTGAAAGACATGGGCATCACAGATATCACGATCGTACCGGAACAGGAATACCCGAATGGCTATTTCACAACATGTCCGTATCCGAACCCGGAGATCTTCGAAGCACTGCGCAAAGGTCTTGAACTGGCTAAGGAAGTCGGCGCTGACCTCATGCTCGCAACAGATCCTGACGCAGACCGTGTAGGTATTGCCATGAAGTGTCCGGACGGATCATATGAACTCGTCTCCGGTAATGAAATGGGTGTACTCCTGCTCGACTACATCGCTGCCGGAAGAATCGAAAAGGGCACGATGCCGGAAAGACCGGTTGCTGTCAAGTCCATCGTTTCCACACCGCTCGCTGACAAAGTTGCGGAACATTACGGTGTTGAACTGCGTCATACACTGACAGGCTTCAAGTGGATCGGCGACCAGATCGCACGTCTTGAAGCTGACGGTGAAGTTGACCGCTTCATCTTCGGTTTCGAAGAGAGCTACGGTTATCTCGCAGGACCGTATGTCAGAGATAAGGATGCCATCATCGGATCCATGCTGATCTGCGAAATGGCTGCTTACTACCGTTCCATCGGCTCCTCCATCAAACAGCGTCTGGAAGAGATCTATGCAGAATACGGCCGTTACCTGAATGAAGTTGACAGCTTCGAATTCCCGGGCCTCTCCGGCATGGATAAGATGAAGGGCATCATGGATGGCCTCAGATCCGAACCGCCGAAAGACATCGCAGGTATCCCGGTTGTCAAGGCTACAGACTACCTGAAGCCGGAAGAGACCGGACTGCCGAAGGCTAATGTTCTGATCTATGATCTGGAAGACGGCTCCACAGCTATCGTAAGACCTTCCGGAACAGAACCGAAGATCAAGACATATTTCACAACATCCGGCAAGGATCTCGCTGAAGCAAAGGCAAAGAAAAATGCACTTGCTGAAGCGCTGAAACCTATTCTCTCCTGATAACAGCAATTTTTGATTCACAAATAATACAGAACCGGCTCTGAAATGAGCCGGTTTTAATGTTTCGTGAGTTTTTTACGGCAGCAATTATGATCCAATGAAAAAAAGTATGACTTCTGATGTGATCAGATTGTCATACTTTTTCTGTTCAGAAAGATGCGAGCAGTGTATCCAGGGCATCCATGCAGCGGGCAGAAGTATTTGCCACTTCTTTTCCGAATTCCTCCGCGCCGCCTTCCACACTGTCAGATACCATTTTCAGCATCAGACAGGGGATCCCGGAAAGGGAACATGTCATCAGGATGCCTGCGGATTCCATTTCGCAGATATCCGCGTTGAACTTATCATGCAGTTCTGCTTTTTTTGCGGGATCGGCGATGAATTTTTCGCCGGAAGCGCAGATGACCGGCTTCGCATCCGGAAGGATCTGCGTTGCCTTTTCCAGCAGATTCCTGTCTGCAGGGATATATCCGGAAGGAAATTCCGGATAACTGCCGATCGGAGTATGATCGATCGGTGAAGTGTCATATTCGTAATGGATGACCTGGTCCACGATACATAATCTCTGTACCGCCATATCCCCGGTCAGTCCGCCGACTACACCGAAGTTGAAGATAACATCCACATCAAATTCGCTGATCAGAAGCTGGGTGTTGGCGGCTGCTTTTAATTCTCCGGCGCCGCTGTCAATTACAAACAGTTCATGGTCACCGGTTTTGTATTCCATGATTTCTCTGCCGTGTCTGTGGTGGATCTGTACAGGTTCACCGTATTTTGTTTTCAGGGCATCGATCTCGACTGCCACAATCAAGCCTGCTTTCATAATCATTCTCCGTTCTGCTAAGTTATTTAACATATTATACGAAATTTTACAACCTGACTGATTTGTCATGATTTGTGAGTTTAATCACAAAAGTGAATTTTCATCTTACTGTAAAAATGCTAAAATGAGTAAAACTATAACATTTCAGACATTCGGGAGGCTGTATGGATGAAGGTAAGATCATAAAAACCTTTCATGAAGGTCATTGCATCAATGCTTACCGGGTATTCGGTGCACATTTTGCATTTGAGGGCAGTGAAGGCGTCCGCTTTACGGTGTATGCCCCGCACGCGAGAAATGTATGGGTAATCGGCAGTTTCACGAACTGGGAAGCAAATCCGATTCCCATGGAAAGGACCGGTTTTACCGGTATCTGGCGTGTCTTTGTCCCGCATGTAAAAGAGTGGGAAGGATACAAATACCGCATCGAAGACAGAAGAGGAAATATATTCAACAAAGCTGATCCGTATGCGTTCTACAGTGAAACGCGTCCGGAGACTGCATCTAAAGTGTATGATCTCAATGATATCAAATGGTCAGACAAGACATGGATGAACAAGCGTTCCAAGAACTTTGACAGTCCAGTATCAATCTATGAAGTTTTCGCCGGCGGATGGCGCAGGAACGGGGAATTCCCGTATACCTATAAAATGCTGGAAGAGAACCTGATTCCCTATGTAAAGGAACATGGATTCACCCACATTGAAGTCATGCCGCTGAATGAATATCCTTTTGACGGTTCATGGGGATATCAGGCGAGTGGTTATTACTCACTTACTTCCCGTTATGGGAATCCGACAGAATTTGCGTCTTTTGTGAATGCATGCCACAAAGCAGGCATCGGCGTGATCATCGATATGGTTCCGGTCCACTTCGTAAAGGATTCTTTTGGCCTGCGTTATTTTGACGGGGAACCTCTGTATGAATACAGGAAGCCGGAAGATGCGGAGAGCCAGTGGGGAACAATGAATTTTGACCTCTGGAATGAAGAAGTACGGTCCTTCCTCATGAGCGCAGCTGCATTCTGGTGCGATATTTATCATATTGACGGTATCCGTATTGATGCGGTGTCCAATCTGATTTACTGGGGCGGAAACCGTGACCGCGGCACCAATGAAGGTTCACTTGCATTTGTGCGCAGGATGAACTATTACATCTCCAGGGAATTTCCGTCTGTCATGATCATAGCGGAAGACAGCAGCGACTATCCGAAAGTAACTGCGTCTACGCTGGACAACGGTCTTGGATTCGACTACAAATGGGACCTCGGGTGGATGAATGACACGCTGAAGTATTATGAGACCGATCCGATCTACCGGAAATGGGATCATCACAGACTGACTTTTTCCATGGCATATTTTTACAGCGAAAAGTTCCTGCTTCCATTCAGTCATGATGAAAATGTCCACGGCAAAAAGACGATCATCGACAGGATGTGGGGCTCATATGAACAGAAATTTGCACAAGTAAGGAATCTTTATGCTTACATGTTTTCGCATCCGGGAAAGAAACTGAATTTCATGGGCAATGAAATTGCTTCATTCCGGGAATTTGACGAGGCAAAGGAACTGGACTGGTTCCTCCTCGAGTACCCGGTTCATGATGCTTTCCTGCGGTATTTTACTGATTTGAATAAGATTTACACATCACATCCATGCATGTATGAAAACGATTATGATTATGCCGGCTTCAAATGGATCGATGCGGATAACGATGTACAAAGCATTTATACATATTACCGGGAAAGTGAAAAAGAAGTGATCGTATGTCTGTTCAACATGACCCCGGTAAGTTATGAAGATTATGATATCGGCGTTCCGTACAGCGGGACATATACCGAGATCCTCAACTCGGAGAAAGATATCTATAACGGATGCAATATGTGTAATTTCGAACCGGTGAAAGCAGTGAAAGATCCGCGGCCTGAGACGAGATTCGATTATAAGATCAAACTCAGGATCGCACCGTTCGGTGCTGTCTGGATGCGCTGTCCCAAACGAAAAAAACAAAAAAATTAGAAACGGAGAGATACATGTTCAGAAACAAAACAGAGTTTAAGAGAGAGTTTACCAGCCGTCTTATTTCCTCAACAGGAACGATGGTTTCTGACACCGATCCGAGAGAAATGTATATGGCCCTCGGCAAAATGGTCCGTGACCATATCAATGTCAACTGGAAAGACACCAAAGTGGCTGAAAGAAGCCAGCAGGCAAAACAGGTTTATTATTTTTCCATGGAATTTCTGATCGGCAAACTGCTGACCAGCAATCTGAAGAATCTCGGCATTTATGATATCGTAGTCGACGGACTTGCCGACCTGGGGATTGATTATAAAGAAATTGCAAAACTGGAAAATGATCCGGGTCTCGGCAACGGCGGTCTCGGCAGACTGGCTGCCTGCTTCATGGATTCCGGCGCTTCTCTGCGTTATCCGATCAACGGAAACTGCATCCGTTATACGAACGGTCTTTTCCGTCAGGTCATTTCATCAGAAGGTGAGCAGCTGGAAATGCCGGACAACTGGATGCGTATCGGAAATCCGTGGGAAATCCGCAAACTGAAGCATGCAGTCGATGTAAAATTCTACGGCAATCTCGACGTATCCTATGATGAAAAGGGCGACATGCATTTCAAGCATGTCAATGCCACACATATTCTCGCAGTTCCCTATGATGTTGCGCTTGTCGGTGCACATACAAAGATGACAAATACACTGCGCCTGTGGAGCGCGGAAGCTTCAGACTACATTCCGGCAGGTGTCGATTACCGGAAATATCAGTCCGAAGTCGCGGAAATCTGTATGAACGTCTATCCGGATGATTCAACGGAAGAAGGAAAATTCCTGCGTCTGAAACAGCAGTATTTCTTCGTCTGTGCAGGTATCCACTGCATTGTTAAAGACTATCTCAAGACACATGACAATCTCGATGATCTCGGTAAACTCGTTGCGATCCAGCTGAACGATACGCACCCTGTTCTCGCTATTCCTGAACTGATGCGTGTGCTGATGGATGAATACAGATATCAGTGGAACGACGCAAAGAAGATCGTTGAAGAAGTCATGTCCTATACCAATCACACCGTCATGAGCGAAGCGCTCGAACGCTGGCCAATCCGCTATATCAGGGAATTGCTGCCGCGTATCTATATGATCATCGAAGAAATCGACAACCGTTTCTGCAACAGCGTCCGTGAGAGATTTCCGAATGATCCTTCCATGGTGCAGAGAATGCGCATCATTAAGGACAACCAGGTACACATGGCAAGCCTTGCGATCGTCGGATCCCATAGCATCAACGGCGTTGCCCGCATTCACAGCAACATTCTGAAGGAAGAACTGTTCCGTGATTACTACGCGTTGTGGCCGGAGCGTTTCAGCAACAAAACCAACGGTATCACGCCGCGCAGATGGATGCTGTATGCAAACCCGGAACAGAAAGAACTGCTGGACAAGACAATCGGCCGTTCATATCAGATCAAATACAAAGATCTCGACAACTTTGCAAAATACGCAGATAACCGTAAAGTCCAGGAATCTTTCCTGAAGATCAAGCAGATGCGTAAAAATGATCTTGCAAGGTATGTTAAGGAATCAACCGGCATTGAGATCGATCCCGACTCCATTATCGATACGCAGGCAAAGCGTCTTCACGCATATAAGAGACAGCTGCTGAATATCATGCATATCATCTACCGGTACCAGAGACTGAAGAGTGATCCGAATTATACGATCCTGCCGCATACATATATCTTTGCGGCTAAAGCAGCCGGTTCCTATATATTTGCAAAAAAGGTTATCAAGCTGATCAACTGCGTTGCCAGGAAGATCAACAGCGATCCGGATGTAAATCAGAAGATGAAGGTCGTATTCCTGCCGAACTACAATGTTTCCATGTCGGAAATACTGATGCCGGGTTCTGATGTATCTGAACAGATCAGTACAGCAGGAAAAGAGGCTTCCGGAACCGGAAACATGAAGTTCATGATGAACGGCGCCATTACTCTGGGAACACTGGACGGCGCTACCGTTGAGATCGATGAACTGGTCGGGCGGGAAAATGATATTATTTTCGGTATGAATGTGGACGAAGTAAACAATCTCCGCTATCAATACAATGCCCGTAATTATCTGGATCATGATGAACGGATCCGCAATGTTATGAATACATTCATCTATCCTGTCTGGAGCAATGACCCGAATGATTTCCACATCATCTACGATGAACTCATGATGAAAAATGATGAATTCTTCGTCCTGGCTGATTTTGACTCCTATGTCAAGGCACAGGAAGAAGTGGATGTACGCTATGCCGACCGTTACGGATGGGCAAAGAGCTGCATTATCAATATCGCCAAGAGCTGGTATTTTTCCAGTGACAGAACAATTGAAGAATATGTAAGAGATATTTGGAAAATCAAAAAACTGAAAATATAATATAATAAAACAGCACCGTCAGGTGCTGTTTTGACGAAAGGTTGCCACATCATGGGAAATATGGATGCCTATCTGGATGATTTCGGAAGGATCACTGTCTGGATCAAAAAGAATTTTTATAACGGAATGAGCAATCGTTTCATTCTGTCTGCAGGAAGCGATTATATAAAGGAACTCATCATCAACAGTGTGGAAAACCACACAAACAATACGAAATATGAACTGATCGCTCCGGCTGATCTGGAGTTCGGAACGGAATATTATATCCGTGAGGAACACGGACTGCGGACAGCGCTGGAATTCCGTATGATCGTACGGACCGGGCGGTTTGATGAAATGTTCACATATACCGGGAATGACCTCGGTTCACGCTACAGCCGTTTTCATACAGATTTTGCACTCTGGGCACCTACTGCTGTCAATGTCATACTGAAGATTGAAAATAACGGAAGTGTGCGTGCCTATGAGATGCGCAGGGAAGAACACGGTGTCTGGCGCATGCGCGTCAACGGGGATCTGAAATCTGCGCTGTATACCTATCTGATCAGGCGCAGCGGCACTGTTATCGAAACGATTGATCCGTATGCGTACAGTTCCAGTGCAAACGGGGAAAAGAGTGCCGTTATCGATCTGAACCAGATTCTTTCCATTGACAGTTACAAGCTGAATGACGAAGTGATCTCACCGACCGATGCTGTGATCTATGAGTGCAGTGTCCGGGATATGACATCCAATCCACTGACAGGTACCCACGAAAGAGGAACTTTCGGTGCCCTGACACAGGACAAGACAACCTATAAGGAAATGCCGACCGGACTTTCCTATCTGCATAATCTCGGCGTAACACATGTGCAGATCATGCCGGTGCAGGATTTCGCAACGGTTGAAGAACATCAGCCGGACCTGTATTACAACTGGGGCTATGATCCCATGCAGTTCCTGACGCTGGAGGGTTCCTATTCATCGGATCCCGATGATCCCTACAGCCGCATGAAAGAAATGCGGAAGATGGTCGG
>CADBPK010000086.1 GCA_902796465.1 uncultured Erysipelotrichaceae bacterium
CCGTCTGTTTCCCTGGCTGAATGCCCTGCAGAATATCATGATCGTCTGTGATGATGAAGAAAGGGCACGTTATTACCTGAAAGCAGTGGAACTGGAAAAGGAAGCACAGACCATGCCGGAGGCATTGTCCGGCGGCATGCGCAGACGTATATCCTTTGCCAGGGCACTTGCATATGACGCGGATCTGCTTTTGCTGGATGAACCGTTCAAGGGAATGGATCTTCCGCTGATCCGCAGACTTGCACCGCTGGTGCAGGATCTGAATATACCCGTTATATTGTCCAGCCATTCACCGGAAGAGCAGGCGATCATCGGGGGAAAAGTATTGGAGATGAATAAACTGTGATCAAGATAGCAATTTACGGAAAAGGCGGCATCGGGAAGTCAACGACCGCATCCAATCTGAGTGCTGCGCTCAGTGAAATGGGTTATACCGTCATGCAGGTGGGATGCGATCCGAAAGCGGATTCCACCGGTGCATTATGCGGCGGAAAGAAGATCACCACCGTACTGGATGCCCTGCGTGAAAAAGGCAATAACGTAACGCTGGAGGATATCGTTACCATCGGGGAAGGCGGCGTGGTATGCATTGAAGCAGGCGGACCGACACCCGGTGTCGGATGTGCGGGCAGGGGCATTATTACCGCTTTTGAAAAGATGGAAAAGCTCGGCGCGTTTGAAACCTATCATCCGGATATCGTAATCTACGATGTCCTCGGTGATGTCGTATGCGGGGGCTTTGCGATGCCAATCCGGAACGGGTACGCGCGCAATGTTTTCGTTGTGACATCGGGCGAAAAGATGTCCATGTACGCAGCCGGCAATATTGCCCTTGCGGTGGATAATTTCAAGGCACGGGGATATGCCCGGCTCAGGGGCGTGCTGCTCAACTGCAGGAATGTGGAGAACGAGGAAGCCCTGGTGCGGAAATTCGCGGATGATATCGAAAGCAGCGTAATCTCTGTGATCCCGCGGAACGGGATCGTCCAGGAAGCGGAAGAGGCGGGAAGGACCGTCGTCAGCGCGTTCCCGGACAGTGAAATGGCTGCGGTTTACCGCGGTCTGGCAAATAAGATCCTGGAGGCCTGCGAAGATGATAACGGATAAGACAGGCGGACTGCCCAGGTTCTGTCATCCGTACCACGGCGGATGGGATGTAGCGAGGATCGCCCTGGATATCCCGGAGAGCAGGATCCTTTTCGTCTGCCCGGTATCCTGTGCAAGGATCATCTGTCTGAATTCCATCAAATACGGATACAATGACCGGATCGATGTTCTTGCGCTGAGTGAAGAGGATATCGTATCCGGCAGTTATGAGGAAAAGACCGTCGAAGCGGCCTGCGAAGTGCTGGAACATCTGGACCCGAAGCCGAAGGCGCTGATCCTGTATGTCAGCTGTATCGATGCGATGCTGGGAAATGATCATTCCTTCCAGACAGAGGAGGTCATGACCCGGTATCCGGACGTGAACTGCTTTGTGCTGAAGATGTGCCCGATCGCCAGGTTCAGCGGGGATCTGCCCATGGTAGCCCTCCAGCACGACATGTATGCGGCACTTCCTGAAGAGAAGGTACCGCAGGAGAAGGTCGTTTCCTTCATCGGGACAAACATCGCGTTTGATCCGGCCTGCGAGATCGTGCAGATGCTGGAAAACAGCGGCTATAAAGCCCTGCATATACAGGCTACGGATAACTATGAAGATTTTCTGAAAGTACGTGCTTCCGCATTGAATCTGTGCATGATGCCGTTCGGACTGACAGCCGCAAAGATGCTGGAAGAGCGGTATGGTACGCCGTACCTGCCGTATTTCGCAAAGTATGATTTCGGGGAGATCCGCAAGACCATGACGCAGGTCGCGGAGAAACTGGGAATACCGGTTCCGGATCTGGATGCCATGGAAGCGGAAACGAGAAGAGTACTGCGGGAGTGCGCGGACCATATCGGTTCCTGTGAACTGGTCATTGATTCCACGGCGGCGCTGTTTCCGGATATCCTGCGCAGTACCCTGCAGGAATGCGGATTCCATGTAAAGGGTGTCTACGCAGACGATATCGAGCGGAAGGCACCGGATACGGACAGCGGCTTTATCGGCATGCCGATGAAGCGGAAATATGAAGCAGATACAGATGTGATCGCCCTCGGGCTCGTGGCTTCTTCCTTTGAAGGCGCGTCAAGGACGATCAAGGTATTTTACGACAACGGGGAATGGGGCTATTACGGCCTCAGGAAACTGGCGGAAAGGATCCGCGCGGCATATGATCATCCGGTCACTGCGGCAGAGATCCGGAAAGGGGAAGTCAGATGAAAGACCTGTATACCATCCTGCCTCCTCTGGCACCGGATTACGGCGGCGCGTGTGAAGTGATGTATGAGCTGGGCGGACTGGTGCTGATACATGACGCGACCGGCTGTACGGTTAACTATGTGACATTTGATGAACCTCGCTGGTATGAGAAAGCCTCCATGGTCTACTGCAGCGGTCTGACGGAGATCGACGCGGTCATGGGAAATGATGATGTGCTGATCGACAAGGCACTGAAGGCAGCTGATCTTCTGCATCCGGCATTCATTGCCTATGTCGGAAGCTCTGTACCGATGATCGTCGGCACGGACTTTGCGGGCATCGCGAAGGAGACGGAAGAAAGAAGCGGAATACCGGCGTTCGGCTTTGACTGCAGCGGGATCCGTTCCTATACAGAAGGCGCTTCCGATGTGCTGGAAGCCCTGGTAAAACGGTTCTGCGGGGAAAAGACGGAAAACAAGGGAACACTGGTCCTGGGTCTTCTGCCGATGGATGACAACGGCACAGAGGAAAGTGAAAAAGTCAAGGAACTGTTCCCTGACCTGCGTGCTTCCCTGAGCTTCCGGTGTTCACTGGATGATTTCCGTAACGCGCAGAATGCGAAGAAGATCGTTGTCGTATCCGCTTCCGGCATGAAAGCAGCTTTGTATCTCCATGAAACATACGGAATACCGTATACGGTCGGACTGCCGCTTGCGTCATGTACAAAGGAACATGGTTCCGTCCTGGTCATCGGCGAGGATGTACGTGCGTACAGTCTTGCAAAGGCACTGGGCAATGCGTCATCCCTGGATCTCTTTTCCAAAGAGGGATTTGCGGATCATCACACCACCGATGAAGAAGAGATCGCGAAGATCTGTTCAGGATATGATAATGTGATTGCGGATCCGTGCTTCAGACCGATGGTAAAAGGGAACTTTATCCCCATGCCTTCCATCAGTGTTTCCGGCGGGATCTTCAAAACAGAACTGCCGGCAACGGACGTGGAAGCGATCGCGGAAAGGCTGATCTGACAACATATATGAACAAAAGAAAAATCACAGCCTGCGCTGTACTGACTGCTGTATTGTGCACAGGGTGCAGCCGGGACAAAACAACGCTGAATAGCGGCCCTGTCACGGCAGAAAATGTGGCGCAGGTCTCCGCGCTTCTGCGCGAAGCAGGACTTTCCCATACGGAAGAATTTGAGGAATGGGTAAAGGATACAGATGAAGCAGAAACCGAAGGGTTTTCCGGTGCGGACTGCCGGATGACAGTCTTCCTGCTGGCAGGGGATCAGATTACATATGACAGTACGGAAGAAACCTATGACGGTGACATCCTGATGTTTGATCTGGATGCGATCGAAAACGATCCTGCATACAGTATGCTGAAAGAAAAGGAAGACCTGTTCACCACGCTGTTCGGCGAGATGCCGGTCCCAGAAAGCGGATATCAGGAAGCACTCCCGGACAGATGGAAACAGCACGGGATCCTCTTTGAGAATGACAGGTGTTCCGTGATCAGTATCGTATTCCAGGCATATGAAGAGGAAAAAGTCTTTGTCGGTCATACCGGCATCCTGATCGACTGCAGGGATAAAAATAATATCCCCTCGGATTATGTATTCGTGGAAAAGATCTCTTTTACGGATCCGTTTATGATCACACCGGTCAGGGATGAAAATGAATTGATATCGATCCTGTCGGAACGGCCGGCTTACACGGTGGAGTAAGGAGAATATTCTCCGCAGGTATACCGGAATGATGTATGGATCGGAGAACTAAAATAATACCGCAGAACGGTATTATTTTTGCTTTATCCTTCTTTGAC
>CADBPK010000087.1 GCA_902796465.1 uncultured Erysipelotrichaceae bacterium
AATCAAGGCATATCTGGAAAGCAAGGGACACGAAGTCATCAATGTCGGAACAGACTCTTCTGAAAGATTCAACTATCCGGTATCCGGCTATAAAGTCGCAAAGATGGTAGTAAACGGTGAAGTAGACAGAGGTGTGCTGATCTGCGGCACAGGCGTAGGCATCTCCCTTTCCGCAAACAAGGTGCATGGCATCAGGGCTTGTGTATGCTCAGAACCATATACCGCAAAACTGTCAAAACAGCACAACAACACAAATATCATCGCCTTCGGTTCCAGAGTCATCGGCATCGAAACAGCCAAGATGATCGTTGATGAATGGCTCGCAGCTGAATATGAAGGCGGCAGACATCAGACCAGAGTAGATATGATCAGAGAGATCGAAGAAACACAGCATCTGAAAGCTGCGGAGGAATAAAATGACAGAAAGACTGCTATGCCCTTCCATGATGTGCGCCAACTACGGCCATCTGGCCGATGAAGTCAGGGCGCTTGACAATGCCGGCGTGGATATCTTCCACTGCGACATTATGGACGGCACATTCGTACCGAACTTCACCATGGGCGTCATGGATGTGCAGACGATCAGAAAATACACAGATAAATTAGTCGACTGCCATCTGATGATCGAGAACCCCGCTTCCAAAGTAGACTGGTTCATCAAAGCCGGCGCCAATATCATCTATATCCATCCGGAATCGGAACGATATGTCGTCAAGACACTCGCCCATATCAAGGAAATGGGTGCTTACGCAGGCATTGCAGTAAACCCCGATACTTCAGTCGCTTCTATTTCGGAGATCCTGAACCTCTGTGATTATGTACTTGTCATGACTGTCAATCCGGGATTTGCCGGACAGGGCTTCATTGATTTCACAAGGAAGAAAGTCAGACAGCTGATCGAGCTGAAGAAGGAATATGGCTTCAAGGTCATGATCGACGGTCACTGCTCCCCGGATGTTATAGAAGATCTTTCAAATCTCGGAGCGGATGGATTCATTCTCGGCTCCAGTGCATTATTCCGCAAAGGCAGAACTTATGAAGAGCTGATCAGAGAGCTCAGAGGTGAACAGGCATGAAAACGATTGGAATGATCGTCCCGACAATGGACAACAGCTTTTTCGCTTCCCTTGCCCACGCAGTCAGCGAAGAAATGAGAAAGAACGGCTATACAGTCCTGACTTGCGATTCCCGTAATAACGCAGAAACAGAAAAAAGCTTCTACAGCACATTGCAGGAAGCCGGGGTAAGCGGTGTGATCTCCGTATCAGGACTCTCCCAGGTCACGGAGGAAACGATCCCTGCATCCATGCCGGTGGTATGGGTGGACAGAGTACCGCAGAGCGAAAGAGAGATCCCATGGGTCGCAAATGATGATGAAGCGGCCATGAAAGAAGCAGCGAAATACCTGATCGAAAAAGGCTGCAGGAATATTCTCCTGATGCCCGGATACATTGCGGAGAACCAGAACAACCCGCGCCTTGAAGGCTACCGCAAAGCATTATCCGAAGCAGGCATCGGATTTGACCCGCTCTATGTCCTCAACCGCACCGGCAAAGGTTCTTCGGAACAGGAGACAGGAGAACTGATCATGAAAGTCATGAAGGAAGGACGCAAAGTGGACGGCATCATCACTTCCAGTGACAGGGCTGCTTTCGGTGCCATGAAAGCTCTTGGCAAAGTCGGTTTCTATTCACCCGAAGATGTGAAGCTGATTTCCTTTGACAACAGCCCTTATTCCACCATGGCTTCACCTTCTATCACTTCCCTGGACAGAAATCCCGCATCCCTGGCTGAAAGAGCATGTGGGATCCTTCTTGACCTGATCGCGGGAAAAGAAGTACAGAAAGAAAATATCATCAGCGTATCACTTGTGGAACGCGATTCCACACGATAATAATAAAAGGAGCGTAATATCATGAGTTTTCCGAAGAATTTCCTGTGGGGCGGCGCGACCGCTGCCAACCAGTGCGAAGGCGCCTGGAATGAAGACGGCAGAGGCCCTGCCCTGACCGATGTTACCACCGGCGGCACTGTCAATACGCCAAGATATATTACTTTTATCGACAAAGACGGCAAACCCGGTTTTAAGAAAAAACACGATAAGCTTCCGGAGGGTGCTCACTATGCAGTTCTGGAAGACCAGTATTATCCCAACCATAAAGGCATCGACCAGTATCACAGATATAAGGAAGATATCGCCTTGTTTGCTGAAATGGGATTTAAGACATACCGTATGTCCATCTCCTGGAGCAGGCTCTTTCCCAAAGGAATTGAGGAAGAACCGAATCAGGCAGGTGTTGAACACTACCGCGATGTTTTTAAGGAATTAAAGAAATACAATATCGAACCGCTGGTTACCATCTGGCACTTCGATACACCGCTGTACCTGGAAGAAGAATACAACGGCTGGAACAACCGCAAGCTCATCGACTTCTATGTCCGCTTTGCGGAAACATGCTTCAGGGAATATAAAGGACTTGTCAGATACTGGCTGACCTTCAACGAGATCAACAACTCCATGCCGCAGCCGGTCCGTGACGGTTCCATTCCCGAATGGCGCTATCAGGAAGGCATCCAGCAGCTGCACTACCAGTTTGTCGCCAGCGCGAAAGCAGTCCAGATCGGGCATGCCATTGATCCGGAAAACATGATCGGCTGTATGATCTGCGGAATTTGTTACTACCCTGCCACATGCGATCCCGAAGATATCATGTGGAACCGCCATATGTGGGAAACCAAGATCTGGTATTGTTCCGATGTCCAGTGCCGCGGCAGATATCCTTCCTATACAAAACGCATCTGGGATACATACCATGTCAAAGACCTCGACATCACGGACGAAGACCTGGAAGAACTGAAAAAAGGCACAGTTGATATGTATACATTCAGCTATTACATGTCCCAGAATGTTACAACTCATGACGGCCTTGAAACAGTCGGCGGCAACATGTCCACAGGCACGAAAAATCCATATCTGAAGTACAGCGACTGGGGCTGGTCCACTGATCCTTCCGGACTCCAGTATTATCTGGAAATGATCTATGACCGCTATGAGAAACCTGTTATGGTCGTTGAAAACGGTCTTGGCGCTTATGACACCGTCGAGGAAGACGGTTCGATCCACGACCCGTTCCGGATCGACTACTACCGCGAGCACATCAAAGCCATGGACAGAGCTATCGAAAACGGCGTTGACCTGATCGGCTATACCACATGGGGATGCATTGACGTTGTCTCCGCCGGCACCGGTGAAATCAGAAAGAGATACGGCTTCATCTATGTCGACGTTGATGATGAAGGAAACGGCACTCTGAACAGATCCAGAAAAGATTCCTTCTACTGGTATCAGAAAGTCATCGCTAATAACGGTGATGTGACAGATATCTAAGTCCCGGATACAGGCACATGCAGATCACAAAAATGTGATGATGCATGTGCTTTTTTGTTTCTCCGGCAGGCATCATACTGCCTTAATTCCGGTGCAGCAATACACGCTGGCATGTTTTCTGCACATCGCTGTTGTGTAATATTGGGACAGATACAGGAGGAAGTAAACATATGTCAGTAAAACTTACCAATTTTACAAATGAAGATCGCAAGATCGTGGAAAGTTTAGGGAATTTCAGTGTAATGGAACATGTCCGGGATCTTTCCGTATCACCGGGAAACTCCGTGAATGAATATTACATGTCCAAAATGGGTGTCAGAAGAAGACAGCTTGTCGTTGATCTGGACGGCAGGAACACGCTTGTGACTCAGGCAGGTGCAATGCAGTGGATCATGGGAGATATCTCTGCGACAACCGGAATAAAAGGTGTCGGAGATTTATTCGGAAAGATGGTTAAAGGAGCTGTCACGAAGGAATCAGCCATCAAGCCGGAATATGTAGGAGCGGGACGTATCGTACTGGAGCCTACTTATAAATACATCATTCTTCAGGACGTATCGGAATGGGGAAGAGACGGCATGACGATCGAAGACGGTATGTTTCTTGCCTGTGAAGGAACCGTTGAGCATAAGATAGCAGCCCGGTCCAATTTCTCTTCAGCTGTCGCCGGCAATGAAGGTCTGTTCAATCTCTGCCTCAGAGGCAGAGGCATCGCGGCGCTGGAAAGCAATGTTCCCTTTTCGGAACTTGTCATAGTCGATCTGGAAAACGATGTGCTGCGGCTGGACGGAAGCTTTGCGGTATGCTGGTCAACTTCATTGCAGTTTACAGTCGAAAGATCATCAAAGACCTTAATCGGATCTGCTGTAAACGGTGAAGGCCTGGTCAATGTCTACAGAGGAACCGGAAGAGTCCTGATCTCCCCGACAACACCGTCTACCGCAAGTCTGTTCAGAACAACACACGATTAAGCAAATCATAAATATTACGGATACATTTCATTTTTTACAGGATCACATTCCTGTTCTCTGCACAGCAGCTGAATGAATAGAAGGAGGGACTATCTATGCTGGTTGATACAGATCATTTTGTTTCCATGACGCTGGCAAATCAGAACTTTTCACGTGTTGCGCATATAGTTGAACAACAAGGTTATGCAATCATTCTGAAGAATAATCAGGCGCGTTTCCTGCTGGTTTCTTTTAAAGAAGCGGAAAGTATGCAGACGGATTCTGAAAAAGATCTGGCGGACATTTCCAGAAAGCTGGTGAAACAGTACAAAGATGTTCACAAAGATCTGTTTGAATGATCATTTACAAAAGCATGAATTACTGTTTGAAAACTGCTCCTTTGAGCGGTTTTTCTGTGAATGGAGTCTGCTCTTTACAGGCAAAGCATATTTGTAAAAGTAAATGCATGGGATTTTACATTCAATGTCATATATGATTTATGTGATGGCATATTTTTTCCTGCTGTGCAATGTAATTATTAAAATACCTGTATGCAGCAGCGGAGGTGACCAATGAACACACATGAACCTGAGCAGAACATCAGACAGCCGGAACTGCGTTTCGGTTATGTAGCAGATCTGTATTATACCGTCACAGACACACCGGTTCCAAAACAGCTGGATCTGTTAAATGACTGGTTTCCTTCCCTGATCATCACCGAAGAAGACAGCAATAAACTGATCAAGCAGGCACCGGAGTATATTGATACCGAACGGATGATCCATGCGGTCAGGTATCATAACTACCTTTACAGCGGCGGCAATAACCGCATCACGCATATCACCGGCAAACTGGTCGGTACCGCTTTCAGCAACCTCGAAAAGGAAAGAAAGACAGCGGAACTGATCCAGAAGAATATCGCCAGAAAAATTGTGAACGAGATGGATGTACTTCCGTCACTAATCGATTCCATTCATGAAAAGATCTCCTGTATGGAGCAGGAGACGATGGAAGAATTCCATTATACGCTGTATATGTTCTGCCTCATGTGTGCGGAAGCATATTACGAAAAGGATGAATGGGAACGGGATACAGAACTCTTTCCGTTTGATGATGAAGTCTTTGACCAGGTCATATACAACGCCTTCTACCAGCTTCAGAAATATGATTATGAAGGCCTGCTCAACGCCTGGCTGTGGCTGCTGTGCGGAAGTCTTCTGCGCAATGAATGCGGCCGGGTATGCCGGACATACGATTCCTCCTTTGTCCCTCTGTATAAAGCGCCGAGCGAGACCGGGCACCTGCTTGACAAGCTGCGCTACCTGGTGATGCCGGAGGAGTATGAAAGCATCTATACGGGAAATGATCTGGAAGACCGGTTCCCGGGCATCGAATGGTACTGCGATCACTGCAATGATCATCTGAATGAGCAGAAAGGATTTACCGATCATCTGCCGGTATGGCAGTGCAGGAAATGCGGATATCTCAATCCCATAAGCGCTGAACAGATCTATGAAACTGCGGAAGATCATGATAATGACATCCGCCGCAGGACCGAAGAAGATCTCCGCAGTGCCATAGCGCGGAGAAAGGAAGAAACAGGCAGCTGAACAGGCTGCTTTTTATGACGATTTTTTGGGTATATATCCTGTTCCCCGGGCAGTCTATCCTGTACATGAAAAGAAGACAGGTACGGATGGAAAGAAAGTTATATTCAGTCAGTGATCTATGTACATTATGCGGGATAACAAGGAAAACACTGTTTTACTATGACCGCATCGGACTTCTGAAGCCGGCAGCGCGGACAGGCAGCCAGAATTTCAAAATGTACGCAGAAGAACAGGTCAGCCGTCTGAAACAGATCCGGCAGTACCGGGATGCCGGCCTGAACCTGTCGGAGATCCGACAGATCCTGGATGATCCGGATGCGGAACGAGACAGGATCCTGAAGGGCGCAATGAAGCGTCTGGAAAAGGAACTGCGGGAAAAGGAAGATCATATCAGAGCTTTGAAACAGCTGATGGAATAACAGCTGTTTTTCTTTGACGGTCCTGGGAAACGTAGGGTCTGATGTAATATTTGCGCCGGAGATGACGGTGTGGGACAATATAAAAGAAATGAAGGTGATCCCATGAACCAGATAAAACAAGCCACGATCTATATCGGTCTGAATGATTCCAAAACCGGAAAACAGATCCATGATACGGAAAAATATATTTCCATCCTCAAAAACGTATGCCGCAGCTATCATGTCCCCTTTTCCATGAACCAGCTCCAGGGCGGATATTTCCATGAAGACGGCAGATATGTTGAGGAAAACACACTGACCCTCATGATGCTGGATGTACCGGATGAGACCGTACATGAGATCGCAAAGGATCTCTGTGCGTTCTTTCATCAGGAAAGCGTCATGATCCAGTCCTCACCGGCGGAAGTCTGTTTTATCCATGAGGATATCTGAATCCGCAGTATTTCACGGTCGATCAGATCCATCTGATCTGCCTGCAGGATCAGCCGGATCCGGCATATATAACAGAATCCCTGCAGACATTCAGGGACTGCGGGATGAACGGTGCTGTACTGTCATGGGATATCATGCTGGCACCGGACAGTCATTTAAAAGCAATAAAGGAATAAACAGATGTCAAACACAAATACAAGCAAATACATATCACTGATCCTGCGGCATAAACCGGAAACCATCGGAATCGAACTCGATGAACACGGATGGGCAGACGTCCGGGAACTGATTGCGGGCATAAATAAAACGCATCCCCTGGACATGTCAATGCTGGAAACCATCGTCGCGGAAGATGCGAAACAGAGATATTCATTCAACGAAGACCACACAAAGATCCGTGCCAACCAGGGTCACTCCATTGCGGTAGATGTGGAACTGAAGGCACAGGAACCGCCGGAAGTCCTCTACCACGGCACCGGGGAGAAATTTACCGCCTCCATCGACCAGCAGGGACTGCTTCCCCGCTCCCGGCTCTATGTCCATCTGTCCCCCGACTATACAACAGCCCGTACAGTCGGCACACGCCATGGCAGACCGGTGATCTACACTGTGCTGAGCGGGCAGATGTTCCGTGACAGCTTTGTGTTTTACCGCTCCGTCAACGGTGTCTGGCTGACAAAGGAAGTACCTGTCAAATATCTTGTCAAAGAAGGATAAAGCAAAAATAATACCGTTCTGCGGTATTATTTTAGTTCTCCGATCCATACATCATTCCGGTATACCTGCGGA
>CADBPK010000088.1 GCA_902796465.1 uncultured Erysipelotrichaceae bacterium
AAAAACCGGTTATACAGCCGGAATAATGGCAGGGGTGGAGAGAATCGAACTCCCATCAGCGGTTTTGGAGACCGATGTACTACCATTGTACGACACCCCTATAAATAAAAATATGACGCGTACGGGATTCGAACCCGTAAATGCCGCCGTGAAAGGGCGGTGTGTTGACCGTTTCACCAACGCGCCATATCAGCCTATGTATAATAACATGAGATTCATAACATGGCAATAATTTTTTCAGAAAATGATGTAGAATATTTTTAGAAAGCAGGTAAAAGATGCAGCAGACTTCTTTATTTGATGATCGTGAGATGACAGGACCGCTGGCAGACAGGATGCGTCCGCAGACACTGGAAGAGTATGTCGGACAGAAACACCTGCTGGCAGAAGGAAAGATCCTGAAACGGATGATAGACCGTGATGAAGTGCAGTCCATGATCTTCTGGGGCCCTCCCGGCGTAGGTAAAACGACACTGGCCAAAATCATTGCAAGATGCACACAGTCGCATTTTATTGTTTTTTCTGCGGTCACAAGCGGCATCAAGGAAATCAAGGAAGTCATGAACAAGGCTGAGAATGCCCGGGTTCTGGGGCAGAAAACGATCGTATTCGTAGATGAGATCCATCGTTTCAATAAAGCCCAGCAGGATGCTTTTCTGCCGTATGTGGAGCGCGGAAGCATTACTCTGATCGGAGCAACGACAGAGAATCCATCTTTCGAGATCAATTCCGCTTTACTATCCCGCTGCAAGGTTTTTGTTCTTGAAGCGCTGAAGACAGAAGAGATCGTGCAGCTGCTTCAGAACGCGCTCCATGATCCCCGCGGATACGGAAAATGGGAAGTTGAAATTGAAGATGACCTGCTTGAGCTGATCGCAAGATATGCGAACGGGGATGCCAGGACAGCACTCAATACGCTGGAAATGGCTGTTTTGAACGGTGAGGGCGACAGTATCCGTTCCGTTGTGACAAGGGAAACGATCGAACAGTGTATTTCCAAAAAATCTCTTTTATATGACAAAAACGGTGAAGAACACTACAACCTGATCAGCGCCCTGCATAAATCGATGCGCAACAGTGATGCGGACGCGGCTGTATACTGGCTTGCCCGGATGCTGGAAGCAGGGGAAGATCCTCTGTATATCGCACGGCGTGTTGTCAGATTCGCTTCCGAGGATATCGGCATGGCAGATTCCCGTGCACTTGAGATCGCGGTGGCTGCGTATCAGTCCTGTCACTTTCTTGGCATGCCGGAATGCTCTGTGCACCTGACCCACGCTGTCGTATTCTGTTCACTCGCACCAAAATCCAACGCGCTGTATCTTGCCTACAGCAAAGCCAGGGAGGATGCTCTGAACATGCTGGATGAACCGGTACCGCTGCATATCCGCAACGCACCGACATCACTTATGAAAGACCTTGGTTATGGGGAAGGGTATGTATATGCGCATGATACAGAGGAAAAACTCTCTGCGATGACCTGTCTGCCGGAATCCCTGCAGGATAAGCATTACTATGAACCGACAGAACAGGGTGTCGAAAAGCGCGTCAAAGAAAGAAAAAACAAGATCGAAGCCTGGAAAAACGCAAAGCGTGCAGAAATGAAAAAGAAGACCGGTTAATCCCGCAGGGAATACCAGTCGACATAGGTTTTGAATGCGGAAGGAATTGCCATATCTGACAGTTCCTTTTTTGTAACCCGCAGGAAAGGTTCCGCGGGCATCTGTGTCAGTTCTTCCACCTGTATTTCGAATGCTTTCATATGCCATTCCAGATGTGTGAAGATATGTACGGAATCAGGGAGGGTTCTGATCGTCAGGGGTTTCAGACCCATATGTTCCGCTTCTGAAACTGCTTCGGATTTGGTGCATGGATGCTCAATGCCTGTAAATTCATATAATCCGGCAAGAAGACCGCTGTCAGGTCTTTTACGCATCAGAAAATACTGCCCGTCACGGATGATCAGCAGTGTACGTTGTACTATTTTTCTTTTTTTCAGGGCACTGCGGAACGGATAATCCGGAACAGTATCTGTGCGATATGCATGACATGAACCGGAAAGGGGACAGGATGCACACAGAGGGGAACCGTTCGGAATACAGACGGTCTGCCCGAGTTCCATGAATCCCTGGTTGATCTCACTGCCCGCTGCTGAAAAGGAAGGATGTGTAAAAACTTCTTTCAGTATTTCTTCAAACATTTTTTTTGTTTCGGGAAGGCGGATATCTTCACGAATCCCGAAATAACGGGCAAGGATGCGCATGATATTGCCGTCTGCTGCAGGGACACCGATCCCAAACGCGATTGAGGCGATCGCACCCGCAGTGTACGGACCGATTCCCGGCAGTTTGATCAGAAGATCAGGATCCGGGGGAAGTTTTCCCTCATACTTCTCTGTCAGAATCAAGGCACATTTCTTCAGATTTCTGGCACGGGAATAGTAACCGAGTCCTTCCCAAAGACGCATGAGGCGGTCATCGTCGCATAAGGAAAGATCCTGAATCGTCGGCAGTTCCTTTTTGAACATGAGAAAACGCGGAATGACTGCTTCCACACGTGTCTGCTGCAGCATTATTTCACTGAGCCATACATCATAAGGATCCCCGGTATCCCGCCAGGGCAGAGATCTTTTATGTGTGCTGTACCAGGTAATCAGTGACTGTACAGCGTTTTCCGGAAAACGGTATTCTGTCATGAGTTCATTATAAACTAATTGAAGAATCGAAGCATTTCGTTTATGATAATAGGGCGATGCGGCGTTAATTCAATGGTAGAATGTCAGCTTCCCAAGCTGAATACGCGGGTCCGATTCCCGTACGCCGCTCTGATAACCGGTGTCAGGCCGGTTTTTTTATACCTGTTTCCCCTCCGGAATGTCAAAACATGAAGGATCATCAGGATTATCATGTAAAATAGATATGTAGGAAAGGCCTCTCATATGAACACACATAATACGTCAATACTGACAGAATACAGACAGAATCATGCCATGTATGAGCAGCTGGAGGAAACGGTCACGGCGCTTCTGGAAAATGAGCTGAAACAAAGCGGCATTATGGTCTTTCAGTTGTCACACCGGCTGAAAACGGAAGACAGTCTGCGCGGCAAACTGGAGAAAAAAGGTGATAAATATGACAGTGCCCTGGACCTGACAGATCTTCT
>CADBPK010000089.1 GCA_902796465.1 uncultured Erysipelotrichaceae bacterium
ATGAAACGTGTCATGACAAACAGATATGCCTGTCTGACTGCCACGAAACCGATCAGCATGATGATCATCGGTGCCTTGGAATCTCCTCTTCCCCGCAGGGCACCTGCCAGCACATGGTTGACGCAGTTGAACAGCAGGAAGAATACATTTGTCCTGAGGAACAGGGAACCGTATTTAATGACTTCCGGATCCTGCGAGAACAGACCGACGCTGGCAGCCGCGAACAGCCAGATCAATACGGCAATGCCTCCTGTAATGCCAAGGGTCATCAAGATGGTCGTCCTTGTGCCTTCATCCGCCCTGTCATTCCTGCCGGCACCGATATTCTGGGATACGAATGTCGTAGCCGCCATAGCCATGCTGTTCATCGGCAGCATGATAAACATATCGAGCTTGTTGTAGCAGCTCCAGCCGGCCATGACACCGGAGCCGAAGAAATTGATATATGACTGTACGAAGATATTCGAGAACGCGGTAATGACAGACTGGATGGCAGCCGGCATGCCTACTGCGAATACCCGGCCCAGGATCTCCGTATCGATCCGCATATCCTGCCAGACAAAACGGTATACATCCTTTGTCCCTGTCAGAAGGAAAAGGATCAGGCCGGCAGAAATAAACTGCGCGATGATCGTAGCTAATGCCACACCGGCAATGCCGAGATGGAAAACGATGACGAATACGAGGTCCAGGATGATATTCAGGATACTGGTCAGAATCAGGTAATAAAGCGGACGTGTGGTATCTCCTACCGCACGCAGGATGCCGCTGCCGATATTGTAGATCAGAAGACCGGAAATACCGGCGAAATAAATACGCAGATAGGTAACTGCTTCAGCGAATACATCATCCGGCGTTGCCATAAACTTCAGCATCGGCCGCACACCGGCAATACTGATGATGGTAAAAGCCACACACAGCAGGAAGGAGGCAGCCATGATCGTTTCGATCGCATCATGCAGCTTATCCTTCTTCCCGGCGCCGAAGAAATTGCCGATCACGACACCGGCGCCGATCGAAAACCCGTTGAAAAAGAATACGAACAGATTCACGATCATGGTCGTAGAACCGACCGCAGCCAGTGCCTGCGTACCGACGAAATTACCGACCACGATGGAGTCCACCGTATTGTAAAGCATCTGAAATACGTTCCCCAGCATCAGCGGCAGGGAGAACAGCAGGACCTGTATCGCAATATTTCCGGATGTCAGGTCACGCGTTGTTGTTTTTTTCTTCTCTCTCATATCTCTTATTGTATCAGAACAAAAACGAAAAGCCGGAACGAATCCGGCAATCATTATGTTTATTCGCCCTGGTGCAGAACGACCTGCGGGAACGGGATCTCGATGCCTGTTCTGTCAAACAGCATCTTAACCTCTTTATTCAGCATTCTCTTTGCCGCAAAGACATCCTGTTCACGGCATTTTGCGATCACTTTGAGATTGATGCCGCTGTCCGCAAAGGAATCCACACCGAGGTATTTCGGACATTCCACAAACAGATCCTTATGCATCTCATAGATATGCGGCAGGTTCTCATTCAGGATATCATCCAGCTCATACAGATCCGTACCATACGCTACAGAGATCTCGCACAGAGCGATGGAGTCATTGCGGGAACGGTTCTGCAGGTTGCGGATATCGGAGTTGTTTACGATCTTGAGGTTGCCGCCGGCATCCTCAATGACCGTTGTACGCACACCGATGCTGCGGACGGTACCGCGGAAATCATCGAGAATGATGATATCACCGATCCCGTACTGCCCTTCAAAGATGATGAAGAACCCGGTAATGATATCCTCGATCAGGCTCTGCGCGCCGAAACCCAGGATCAGTCCCAAAATTCCGATGCCGGCAAGTACTGTCAGGGCATTGACGCCGAGGATGGTGAGACCCCAGACGATGGCAACGATCCATGCCAGATAGTGCAGGAGACTGCTGATCATGGTCGTAACGGTACGGGAATGTTCGTTCCTGTTCCCGATCGCATCCAGGATCAGTTTGATCACCAGGTACACCGCAGCCACCAGCAGCATCGCCATAAGTGCAGTCAGGAAATGCGCTATGGTGACCTTGCCGCTGCCCTGTATGAGCAGATGCGTCTTTTCCAGTTCACGCAGGGATTCCTTCGATGCCGGGGAAAGCGGAAGGATGCCCGGATTGGCAAGCAGCGCAATCAGCAGGACGGAAAGAACCAGCCATATAATCGATTTCTTCTGTTTCATCATCATTCTCCTTTACTCATGGTACTATAAATCCATCTTCCAGAATTTCGTTTGCTGTCCACGGATTGTTTTCATCCGTATCATAAGACAGATCAACACTCAGCTCATAGGTCCCCGGCGGGATTTCTTCATCAAAGTGGGCAGTGATCTCAAGCCATTTGGAGCCATCTGCGTCAGTACGTCCTTTTGTGTCGACGGAAGAAGCGTCTATATGTGCAACGGAATAAATCCATACAAACAGCTTATCTACTTTGATCTGATCAGGGTCAAGCTTATCCCAGACCGGGAATTTCGCTGTAACCGTTCTGTCTTCTGAGTGATACTCCCCGTTCTTTCCATAATCCGTATAATATCCCATCGCACTATGGAACGGTTCGGAGATCCACTGTCCTTTTGTTCCGTCCGGATATGTATAATCGATCACCATTTCCAGATAATCGTAATAGATTTCTATAACATGATCGGTACCGCTGACTTTCCATTCATAAAAGACATCGTCACCATCGGATACCATTATGGCCGGTTCTTCCCATTTTTCCTGACCATTATATTCCAGCGGTTCTCCATAGAGTGTACCGTATTCATTTGCCGCCAGAGATACAAACTTCCCGGCAGTATTCTGTCTCCGTATGGAAATGACTGCTTTTCCGCCCTTCAGATCATTCAGGGTACTCGTAAACTTGATGTACGGCGGTGATTCTGCCTCGATGGGAACATTCACCGGATATACGATCTTAAATACAGGCTCTTTATGTTCAACCGGGGTAGGTGTGGGTGTAGGTGTCGGCTTGGGTTTTGGCGTCGGGGTAGGTTTAGGCTTCGGGGTAGGTGTGGGTTTCGGATACGGTGTAGGTGTAGGAAATGGTGTCGGCGTAGGAGTAGGTGTCGGTTCCGGCGTTGGTTCAGGTGTGGGCGACGGCTCCGGGGTTGGCGTAGGTGTCGGTTCCGGTTCCACAGTCGGTTCAGGCGTCGGTGAGGGTACCGGATCTGGAATGACGATATCATCCGGTTTCTTCGGATCATCCGGTCCTTTAGGCGCAGAAAAACCTGCAGCGATCAGGGCTGCAGTCACAAGAACAGCTGCTGCTTCTTTCATCTTCACTTTGATGCCGAATTTCAGACTGCTGTAATGTTTCGCACCTTTGACAGGTTCATAAGGTTCCGCAAACTCAGGATACCGGTCATCGATTTCACGGAAATCTGCCATATTGTTTTCGTCTTCCCGCCGCATCCGGCTGTTAATTTCTACTATAGCATACGCATAGCCGGGTTTCGTATTGTATTTTTTATTCCCTGTTGTTTTCACCCCAGATGCATAACTGATCCAGCACATCCATCAGGGACTTTCCCCTGTCACTCAGACTGTATTCCACCTTTGGCGGTATCTGGGGATACTCCCTCCTGACGATCAGATGAGCCGTCTCCAGCTGTTTCAGATTTGAACTGAGTGTTTTGTCGGAAATATTCTTCAGATACCGTTTCAGTTCATTGAACCGTACCGTTTCATATTCCATCAGGCAATACAGGATCACCATTTTATGCTTTCCGGAAATCAGGGACAGTGTATAGCTGAATCCGGTATCTTCAAAATTCGCTTCTTCAATATAGTTTTTGATCATAACTTACTTTTCTAAAAGATAGTACCTGTCAATAATACCAGTACTTGAATTCTTTTCTGCTTCCGCTAAAATCATAGGCAGATGAGATATTCCTTGTCAATTTAACATATATTAGCGAAGAAGTCCCCTTCTTCTTACGAAGTGTAAAGGAGGGGATGAATTCGTATGGAAAATATGATATAATATATTCAGTCGTAGGATTGAAATAATGG
>CADBPK010000090.1 GCA_902796465.1 uncultured Erysipelotrichaceae bacterium
CTGGGAAATTACTATGATGAGTTTTCGAAAGGAAAGGTCGTAGAATTTCAGGATACGAAATTTCCGTTCTTCCAGTTCCCGCAGATCACTCCGTCAATTGAAATGGCGGAAATACTCCTAGAGACGATTTGGAAAATGAAACCCTGGTGCGTTGTCACGATCGGTGGAAACAGTATTCTCAGCGATCTTTGTGCACTAGAAATACCTGTGTTGACCCTGCCCACTGTATATTCCGGAAGGGCTATTTGCAGAAGCCAGTTCCAGATGATTGGTGGAAGCGAAAAAGAACATGACAACGAGTGGTTGGGAAAGCATCATTTGACAAATGATCATTTTGTAAAGGAAGTGTTTACTTTTACGTTTAAACCTCAGAGCAATACCTATACCAGAAAAGAATTGGGCCTGCCGGAGGATGGTATGATCACAATCGCCTGCAGCGGCCGGTTGAATGAAGAAGCCGATGAGCAGTTCATGCGTTTTGTGAAAAAGCTGGCCGAGAATGGGATCTATACTGCATTTGCAGGAGGGTTTTCCAAGCTCGCCCACTATACGGATACGGATCCGCTAATGAAGGAGTATTGTATCGATCTGGGCTATCAGACCGATATGATGGGTGTCTATGAGTGCTGCGATGTGTATCTGAATCCTTATCGTTCCGGCGGAGGCTGCTCAGCTGCAGAGGCTCTTTCAAAGGGCCTGCCGGCGCTGTCCATGAACTATGGAGATGCAGGGGTCAGTGTGGGAGATGATTTCCACTTCGCAGATTATGAAGCTATGGTGAAAGAAGCGGTTAGGTTGAAGGAAGATCCTGCGTACTACCATATGAAGAGTGAACAGGCAAAAGTAAGAGCGGCTTTGCTGACGGATAGTGCCAGAGCCTTTTCCAGTATTATGCATGCGATTGAGAAACGTGCAGCATTTCAGTAGAAAATGGGTGGTTACTGAACAGACTCTATCTGAATCGAAAGGAATACCTGACTTGTTATAGCGGATAAAAGGCAGTCATCGTACAGCCTTTTTGGGTTTATTGTAGGGAGACAAGCCTGTCAAGATATGATACAATCAGCACAAAGCGATCTTTGATCAGATAGAGAAATATATATTCGACGGACTAATACGGTTATATCGGAGGAAGAGCCATACATGAACATAGCAGTGATCTTTGCCGGGGGATCCGGCAGAAGGATGAACACGAAGGACAAGCCGAAGCAGTTTCTGATGGTGCACGGCAAGCCCATCATCGTGCACACCATCGAGAAATTCCAGTATCATAAAAATATCGACGGCATCATCGTCGTTTGTATTGAAGGCTGGATCGACTATATGGAAGAAATGAAGTACCGTTATCGTCTGGATAAGATCGGGAAGATCGTGCCCGGCGGCGACTCGGGCCAGATGTCCATCTACAATGGTCTGGCGGCAGCGGCTCAGGTGTACGGCCAGGAGGATAACATCGTTCTGATCCATGACGGTGTAAGACCACTGATCGGAAATGATCTCATCGATGAGAATATCGAATCCGTTCGCAAGTTCGGCTCCGCCATCACCGTGAACCTTGCCAAGGAGACGGTGATCCGGGTGGACGATGAGGGAAAAGTGACGGATGTACCGAGCAGAGCCCACTCCCGTACCGCGCAGGCGCCGCAGAGCTTCTGGCTTAAGGACATTCTGAAGGTGCAGAACGAGGCCATCGCAAAAGGCATCACCGACGCGATCGACAGCTGCACGCTGATGCGGATGTTTGACAAAAATGTATCTGTAGTGGTGGGACCCAATTACAATATCAAGATCACGACACCGGAGGATTTCTATGTTTTCCGGGCGCTGTATGATGCGCTGGAAAACGAGCAGCTGATGTGACGGAAGAAATGCTGACGGGAGCATTTGTGATATTGCAGATTGAGATTACGGAAGGGACCGTAGCATGAACAAACCCAGGGTGATCACCTACCACGGCGACGTGGAAACGACTTCTTATTTTATGAGCCGGATCGAAGGGCAGCTTCAAAGGGACGGGTATGAAGTTTTTCCTCTCCGATATGATGCCGCAA
>CADBPK010000091.1 GCA_902796465.1 uncultured Erysipelotrichaceae bacterium
CCGCAACTCCGCATCCTATAAGAACGAGGAGGCGTTCATGTAATATGTCTGAAATGCAGGTTAAAAGAAATAGAAGAAATCCGCGAAGAGTCGCGGTGAATGTACTGATTCATGTCCTGCTGGGAATTCTCGCAGTGATCTGGGTGCTTCCGATTTTCTGGATCGTTCTGACCAGTTTCAGAGCTGAACCCGGCGCATATACGAACACATTCCTTCCGCAGGGGTACACATTGAACAATTACATCAAGCTGTTTACTGACAGAAACGTACTGGATTTTCCGAAGATGTTCATGAATACACTGATCATCGCAATCATCACATGTATCTGCTCAACATTCTTCGTTCTCTCTGTAGCGTACAGTCTTTCCAGAATGCGTTTCAAATTCCGGAAACCATACATGAATCTGGCTATGATTCTCGGCCTCTTCCCGGGATTCATGACAATGATCGCACAGTACTTCATTCTGAAGGCAATGGGGCTGACGGAAGGAAGTATGATCAGGATCGGTCTGATCATCGTCTACTCGGCATGTGCCGGTCTGGGATTCCAGATCGCCAAGGGATACTTTGATACCATTCCGAGATCCATTGATGAAGCTGCCATTATCGATGGTGCTACACAGTGGCAGGTGTTCACAAAGATCACCATGCCGCTGGCAAAGCCGATCGTTATCTATACGGTACTGACATCATTTATCGGTCCGTGGGTCGACTTCATCTTTGCCAAGGTTCTCTGCCGTGCGAATGCCGATCAGTTCACAGTGGCGATCGGTCTCTGGAACATGCTGCAGAAGGAATACATCTATCAATGGTATACATGCTTCGCCGCAGGTGCGGTCGTCATCTCCATCCCAATCGCAGCTCTGTTCCTTTACATGCAGAGATTCTACGTCGAAGGCATGTCCGGCGCAGTCAAGGGATGATTCCGAAAAAAACAATTCATACGCTCAGCGCGCTGCTGGCGGGAATCCTTCTCACCGCGTGCTTGGACACAGATACAGCAGCAGGCAAATCGTCTGCTGCTTCTTCCGTTCAGATGATGGAGCTGAACAAGGATCTGGTTCCGGCCGAAGTGGATGACGCATACCGGACGACATATGAGATCTTTGTGCGTTCGTTCTGCGACAGCGACGGTAACGGGATCGGCGATCTCCAGGGAGTCATTTCCAAACTGGATTATATTCAGGAAACCGGCTTCAATGAGATCTGGCTGATGCCTGTATGTCCGTCGAATACGTATCATAAATACGATGTGAATGACTATAAAGCCATTGATCCTGAGTATGGGACAATGGAGGATTTTGATCAGTTGATCAAAGAATGCGACGCAAGAGGGATCCGTGTCATTACAGATCTTGTTCTCAATCATACATCCGTATCACATGAATGGTTTCTGAAGGCAAAGGAGTATCTTGAGGAACTGCCTGCTGACTGGGAACCATCTGCGGAATACTGCCCGTACTATGATTACTTTATTTTCTCGAGAGAAAGTCAGGATGGGTTTGCGCCGCTGGAAGGAACCAACTGGTATTACGAAGCCAGGTTCTGGTCCGGCATGCCGGATCTGAATCTGGATAATGAGAATGTCAGAAATGAAATAAAGGATATTATGAAATTCTGGCTGGATCACGGCGTTTACGGTTTCCGGCTGGATGCTGTTACTTCCTATTACACAGGCAATCACGAGAAGAATATTGATTTCCTGCGCTGGCTTGTCAGTGAAGGAAAATCACTCGATCCTGACTGTTACTTTGTGGCGGAAGGATGGGATGACCGCAGTGTATATGCACAGTATTACGCAAGCGGCATCGATTCGATGTTTGATTTCTCGTTTTCCGGCAATGAAGGAGCGATCGCTAAGATCCTGAAAGGCGCGGACGCGAAATTCTATGCGGAAGCGCAGGTGAGGGAACAGGATCTGTTCTCCCAGTACAGCGATACATGGATCAACGCACCGTTCTATACAAACCACGACATGGCCAGATCTGCCGGTTATTACAGCAATGATGAATCGAAAACCAAGATGGCCGGCGCGATGAATCTTCTGATGAGCGGAAATGCGTTTGTCTATTACGGCGAAGAACTCGGCATGAAAGGTTCCGGCAAGGATGAAAATAAACGGGCACCGATGTATTGGAGTTCAGATTCGGAAGAAACAGGCATGTGTGATGCGCCGCCGGGTATGGATGAAGTCAGAATGGTATTCCCGCCCTATGTGGAACAGAAGGATGACCCGCTGTCGGTCTACAATTATTTCAGACAGGCGGTTCTGATCCGGAACGCTTTCCCGGCAATTGCCAGAGGAACGGTTCAGCCGATCGAGGCTGTTTCCGGTAAGCATATCTGTGCTTATGTCAAACACGCTGATGGTTATCAGGATGTTGTGATCGTGATCAATACCGGTGATGAAGAAGAGGCAGTAGACGCAGGCGCTCTGCCGTGCACGAATCTGGCCGCTGTTCTGAATGTCAGTGAAGAGGCAGTAACTGTAACGGATGCAGAGATCAGAATGCCTGCATATGGAATCGCGGTGTTAACAGAATGAAACAATATCATAATTACATTTTCGATCTGTACGGAACGCTGATCGATATTGAAACAGACGAAAACAGACTGCTGTTCTGGAAAAAACTCGCAGAACGTTTTCAGCTGGGTGACAATTATTCCGCCCTGCGGAAACAGTATCTGTCTTTGTGTGAAAAAGCGCAGAAGAAAAATCCGCTTGTGCATGCGGAGATCGATCTGGCCCCGATCTTCCGGGAATTGTTTCAGACGGATGATGATCAGAAGATCGCCTATATGGCGTATGAGTTCCGGAAAATGTCGCGGAAGAAATTCCGCCTGTTTCCGGGAGTGACGGAAACGCTGGAAACGATCAGGAAAAGAGGCGGGCATTGTTACCTGCTTTCCAATGCGCAGGCATTGTTCACAAGGCCTGAACTGGAAGAAAGCGGTCTGGATCAGTATCTGGACGGTATTTGCATTTCTTCTGAATTCGGATTAAAAAAACCGGATATCCTGTTTATGGAACATCTTCTGTCAAAATATCAGCTGGACCGCAGTGAAAGTATTATGATCGGCAACGATTTTACCGGCGATATGGAATGCGCCCAGCGGTGTCAGATGGATTCCCTGTTTATTAATTCCGGCGGCTGTCCGGAGGATACGCTGATGAAAATGAAGAAGATCTATGATATAACTGCTGTTGCGGACAGTGTGTATGAGGGACTGAAAGATGATTAACTGGCTGAAAGACGCAGTATTCTATGAAATATATCCGCAGTCGTTCAAAGACACCAACGGTGACGGCATCGGGGATCTGAACGGGATTATTGAGAAGCTGGATTATATCAGGGATCTCGGCGCAAATGCGCTCTGGATCAATCCGTGTTTTGACTCTCCGTTCATGGATGCAGGATATGATGTCAGGGACTATAAGAAGGTAGCTCCCAGATACGGTACCAACGAGGATCTGATCCGTCTGTTTGAAGAAGCACATAAAAAGGGGATCAAAGTCCTTCTCGACCTTGTGCCGGGACATACCTCTGACCAGCATCCGTGGTTCCTGGAATCGAAAAAAGCCGAAGAAAATGAATACTCCGGCAGATATGTGTGGACTACCCATGCATTTGAAGGAATCGGGGGACATCCGTATATCAGCGGGATGAGTGAAAGAGCAGGCGCGTATATGCTGAATTTCTTTGCCTCCCAGCCTGCTTTGAATTACGGATGGCTGAACAGGACAGAACACTGGATGTCGGCGCCTGACAGCCCTGAAGCCCTTGCAACACAGGAAGCCATGAAGGATGTCATGCGCTTCTGGATGGACCGGGGATGTGACGGATTCCGTGTGGATATGGCCGATTCCCTGGTCAAGAACGATGATGAAAACAAATCCGCTACAGCTGCCGTATGGCGCAGTGTCAGGGAAATGATGGACCGGGATTATCCGCAGTGCGCGCTGGTCAGTGAGTGGTCGAATCCATGGCAGGCGATCAACGGAGGCGGTTTCCATATGGATTTCTATCTGGACCATCACGGAAACGGATACAATACCCTGCTGCGTGATTATGAAACAGGCGGGGAAGACAGAAGCTTCTTCAAAAAAGACAGCGGCGGTGACATCATGCGTTTTCTGAATGATTATCTGCCGCGCTATGAAGCCACCCGGGAAAACGGGTATATATCGATGTTTACATGCAACCACGATACACCCCGTCCGGCCCGGACTTTGAGTGAAGATGAAATGAAACTGTTCTGTGCTTTTCTGCTTACAATGCCGGGTGTGCCGTTTATTTACTATGGTGATGAGATTGGCATGCGGTATCTGGATGTTAAAACGAAAGAAGGCGGCTATCAGAGGACCGGATCAAGAACACCGATGCAGTGGGATCATACCCGCAATTACGGTTTTTCCGACGGTGATCCGGCAGATCTTTATCTGCCGCAGGACGAAAGAAAAGAAGCGCCGACGGCGGAAGATGCCATGAAGCGCCCGGACTCCCTGTGGCATGTCATACAGGAACTGATCCGGATCCGGAGAACTTATCCGGACCTGCAGGCAGACGGCAGTTTTGAAACAGTATATGCGGAAAGCGGAAAATATCCGTTCGTATACCGGAGAGGGGATATGATCATGGCGGTCAACCCGTCCGGTCAGGAAGTAACGGTCCGGTCGGTACAATTCTCAGGACGCAGTCCTTTATACACCATCGGTAAAGCATCTGTTCATGATGATTTACTTACAATTGATACCCAGTCATTCGTGATTTTAAGGTAGGATTCAGCAGGTATACTTGATTGGAAAGAGTATATTATGGCAACGATTAAAGATATCGCAAGATTATCAGGATTCAGTGTCGGTACGGTATCCCGTGTCATAAACGATCATCCTGATGTCAGCGAAGAAACAAGAAAAAAGATCCAGAAGATCATCAAAAAGGAAAACTTCCAGCCGAATGCCAACGCGAAGATGCTGAAACAGACGCGTACGAGTTCCGTCTCCGTCATTGTAAAAGGGACAGGCAACCTGTTCCTGAATTCCCTGCTGGAAAAGATACAGATGTTCCTGCGGGAAAACGGGGAAGAAGCTTTTGTGGCTTTTCTGAAGGAATCGGAAAACGAAGTGCTTTTTGCCAACCAGTTATGCGTGGAAAGGAATCCGAAAGGACTGATCTTCCTGGGCGGTGATCTGGCATGTTTCCAGAAGGATTTCGCGCAGATCAGCACACCGTCCGTACTGGCTTCCGCAGACGCGTCAGGACTTTCTTTTGAAAACCTGTCCAGTTTTTCCACAGATGATTATAAAGCTTCCCGTGAGGCAGCCGGTCTGCTGATCCGGAAGGGTCACAGGAATATCGGTATCATCGGCGGGTTTTCATCCTTTGAGGAAGGACAGGTATCTTCCCGCAGGGTCATGGGCGCGGTGGATATGATGAAGGAAAACCATATTGATTTCGATAAAGAAAATTATATGGAAAGTTCCTTTTCCATGCAGGACGGTTATGACAAGACAAAACTCCTGCTGGAAAGGAATCCGGAGATTACTGCCGTCTTTGCGATCGGCGACCTCATTGCCATAGGCGCATTGAGGGCGGTCCGGGATGCGGGGCTGAAAGTACCGCAGGATATTTCCCTGATCGGATTTGACGGCATCGAAAATACGGATTACACCGTGCCGCGGATCACGACTGTACGGCAGGATATTGATGCCATCGCAAAGAAAAGCGTAGATGACCTGCTGTTCAGGATCTCGTATCCAAAACAGGCTGTACATGAATTTATTCCGTTTGAATTGATCGAAAAAGACAGTGTCGGTTCTGTATGAACGACCTGTTTTTTGGTATATTGAAACAAAGAGGGACAATAATATGATATATACGCTGACATTAAATCCGGCATTGGACTACGTGATCCGTGTGGACAATTTCGGAACGGGAAAGATCAACAGAGTCAAAGAGGAAAATGTTTATTACGGCGGAAAGGGGATCAATGTTTCCTGGATCCTGCGGGAACTGGATATCCATAGCACCGCGCTGGGCTTTATTGCGGGCTTTACGGGAAAAGCACTGCAGGAAGGCCTGGAAAACCAGGGGATCTCAACAGACCTGATCGAAGTGGCGGAAGGTATGACGCGGATCAACGTCAAAATGCACTCCGATGATGAGACAGAGATCAACGGCACCGGTCCGAAGATCACGGAACAAGATCTGGAAAAGCTGATGGAAAAGACATCGCAGCTGAAAAAGGATGATATCCTCGTCCTTTCCGGCAGTATTCCTTCGTGTCTCGGAAAAGATACATATGAAAGGATCATCACCGGTTTGCCGGAAGGCGTGATGTTCGCGGTAGACGCGGAGAAGGAACTGCTTCTGAAAACGCTGAAATACAAGCCGTTCCTGATCAAACCGAATCACATAGAACTCGGTGAGATGTTTTCAGTCGAACTGAAGACCGAAGAAGATATCGTGACGTATGCCCGCAAACTGCAGGAAGCGGGTGCCCGTAATGTGCTGATCTCCATGGCG